>JBDTIO010000328.1:0-3280 GCA_039936375.1 Caldimonas sp.
TCGCGGTAGTAGCGGCCCGTGTTGGCAACCGGGCCGGTCAACTGCACCGAGGCGCCCAGGACGACTTCCTGGGCGACTGCGGGAACGGTCGCGCTCATCGCGATAGTGAGAACCGCCGCCAGGGACCAGATCCTGAGCGGATTTGACTTTCTAAACAGGACTTTCATGGCAGTTACCTCTCTTATCAATAAAGACCGCAACTCGCCGCGTGCTTGTGCATCACAGCTTCTAATTCATCCCGGCACCTGACTCAAGCTGGACGATCAGGACAAAAGAAGGAGGGGGAACGACAGCCCGCCCTTCGAGGGCGTTGACGAGCAGGCTTGTAGGTCTCGATCATCTTCGGTGCTCCTTTCGCGAAGGCCCAAGCCGCGACGCCAGCTGAATTGAGGTGGACACGCGATCAGCGCGATTCGGCTCGCTCGATTAGGCACCTTTGCATTCCGGACGCCTTGATCGAGGTCAAACGTTGTCCATGAGATGTCAGAGTGGCATCGGCGGCCGCCTGGCTCGGACGCCGGATCGACGCGGGTCGCTGATTCGCCGCGCCGATGCACTGGCGGCGCGAGCCTCATGCTGGGATGCAGCGTGGCGCTGCCGAGCCGGGGCGTCGCCGCGCTCGGGTTCCCGCCCGAGTTCTCGACCGCGGTCGAAGGCTAGGCCAGCGACAAGGCGCTGCTCTGCGCCACCGTGACCTTGGCAATCGTGACACTGAGCTATGGGCTGGCGCGGGCGGTGGGCAAAGTGGTTCGTGCTGCGTCGTCCCGGCGGCTTGAGCGCAGGCGTCCAGGACAGCTTGCCTCCGTTAAATCCCGGACTCGACGCGCCGAGGTAGGCTGACCAGTCGCGCCGCGGGCATCGGCTCCCGACAGCGCCCGGAAGTACGCCCCCACCTGCCTACACCTGATTTACATCTTCGCATCAGCGGCCAGTTCAGATTTGCGGGTCACAAGCCAGCGCCACGCGACGCGCTCGTCCTCTTATCGCGAGCCCAGCACGCTGTCGATCCGGATGTCGATGCCGTTCGCACCGGGCGCCACCGGCTTCGCTTCGCCGCCGAGGTCGCCGGCTTGCGGCATCGCGTTGCCGCTCTTGCTGATGCGGGCGCCGACGATCACGGCGGCGGCGCCCGAGATCGTGGCGGTCGGCGCCATGGCCATGCTGTCGTTGAGCTTGTAGTGCAGCGGCAGGTCGCTCACGCGGGCACGTTGCACCGCCAGGGGCATCCGGCCGCCGCCGGCGGCGCGGGCGAAGACGAAGACGGTGTCGCCCGGAGCGGCCTGCGCGGCGAGACCGGGCGCGAGCGTCACGGTGCCGCTCACGCTCTTGCCCGATGCGGCCGCGGGCGTGCCGTTCGTGGATGGCGATGGTGTCGTCGTCGCTGCGTTGTCGGTGGCTTGGGCGAGCGGGCCCGATGCCTGCGCGCCGGGTGCGGCAGGCAGGCCAAAGCGCTGGCGCGCTTCGGCGATGTTCGCCTGCACCTGCTTCAGCATGGCGCTGTCGACGGGCAGCACGTCGGCCATCTGATGCCAGCGATCGATGGCGCCCTTGTAGTCGCCGCGGTCGAAGGCGATGGTGCCCGAGAGCGCGAGCGCCTTGGGTTGCTTCGGGTCGGCGGCGAGGGCGCGCTGCACGAGTTGCACAGATTCCGGGTTGTCGACGCCGCCGCGGCTGGCGGCCACGGCATCGGCGTAGTCGGCCAGAAGCACGGCGTTGTTCGGCTGCAGGTCGGTGGCGCGCTTGTAGGCGGGTATCGCTTCGCTGAAGCGGCCGAGCACGCTGTACGAGCGGGCGAGCATCAGCCAGCCTTGCGCATCGTCGGGCCGCTCCTTCATGCGCGCGGCGAGCTTGTCGACCATGGCGGCGATCTGCTGCGGGCCGAGGGCTGCGCTCGCGCTGCCCTCGGCGGCGGCCTGCGTCGTCGCACCGCCCGGGCCGGTGTCGGCCAGCGAAGGCGAGCCGGTCTTCCAGTAGCCGACCGCTGCGACGACGAGCACGAACACCGCCGCGCCGCCCCACAGTCGGGCCGAGGGACGAGCCGCCGCCGCGTCCGAGCCGGCCAGCAGATGCTCGCCCAGCTCGCGCTCGATGGCGCGGCGTTGTGATTCGTATTCGGCCGCGGCGAGGGTGCCGGCATCGCGACGCGTCTGCAGTTCGGCGAGGCGCTTGCGCGCGGAGACGAGCAAGGCGTCCATCGGGGTCAGCTCGCGGCGGGACCGCCGCCTTCGAGCAGCACGTCTTCCTCGTCGGGCTCGAAGGCCGCGTCGGCCATGCGGCTGCGCCGGCGCAGCACGAGCAGCAGCGCGCCGCCCCCGACGGCGAGCATCAGCGCCGGGCCGAACCACAGCAGCACGGTAGTCGCGCGCAGCGGCGGACGGTAGAGCACGAAGTCGCCGTAGCGTGCGGTCATGTAGTCGACGATCTGGCGATCGCTTTTGCCCTGCTTGATCAGCTCGCGCGTCTCGCGGCGCAGGTCGGCGGCGAGGTCGGAACTGGATTCGGCGATGGTCTGGTTCTGGCACACGAGGCAGCGCAGTTCGGAGGTGACGAGATGCATGCGCGCCTCGACGGCCGGGTCGGCCGCTTCGGGCGCCGCTTCCTTGGCCGCGGCGGCGAGCGCTGCCGCGGCGAGCAACGCCGCCGCAACGCCGCGCAGGAACCGTATAGATTTCATTTCAGCAACTCGTGCCTTCAGTCAACGCTGGAGCATAAATCGACACAGCCGAACCAGGCCCGGCACCGATCCGGCTTCGACGGTCCTTTGCCGAGCGCCCTCTCGCGCGGCCGCGAACGCAGTGAGCGTGGGAGCTCGCTCAGGCATCGGGCTTCTTCAGCTTTTCGAGGAAGGGCTCGATCTTCGTCGCCAGCGCCTCTTCGGTTAGCGGGCCGATGTGCTTCATCCGGATCACGCCGGCCTGGTCGATGATGAACGTCTCGGGCACGCCGTAGACGCCGAAGTCGATGCCGACTCGGCCTTCGGCGTCGAACAGCGAGGCGTCGTAGGGATTGCCGAAGCGGGCCAGCCAGCCGCTCGCGTCGGCGCGCTGATCCTTGTAGTCGAGCCCGTAGATCGGCACGAGGTGCTTCTTCGAGAACTCGACCAGCAGCGGATGCTCTTCGCGGCACGACACGCACCACGAGGCCCAGACGTTGAGCATCCAGACCTTGCCGCGCATGTCTTCGAGGCGGATCGTCTTGCTGGCGTCGTCCAGGCGGCCCAGCGCGAATGCCGGCGCCGGCTTGTCGATGAGCGGCGAGGGCACCTCGTGCGGATCGAGCC
>JBDTIO010000329.1:0-2680 GCA_039936375.1 Caldimonas sp.
GTTTCGTGTCGTGACGGCCAAGGGCTCGACGCTCTTCGGTCGGCAAGAGAAGGGCCGAGGCCGAGCTGAAGCCCATGCATCGCTCGCCGACCTTCTCTTTCATCTCGTCATCAGAGCAGTAAAAAAAATCATGTTTTTGAATTCGTCCCTTACGCCCTTGTCCATCGCGCCGCCCAGCGGCTTCGTCGCCTTCGATGGTGGCGGTGTCGTCGACATCGAAACGCATCGGGTTGCCGCGAAGGCGATCACGACCGCGCGGCAGCCGGCCGTATCCGTGGTCTCGCGTCTCCTTCCGTCCGACGCCCCCGCGACAGGCGACCTGCTGCAGTCGGCCACGTGGCAGCCGACCGCCGGGCGCTTCGCGCGCCGCGTCGAGGGCGTGTCGATCATCGCTATTTGCGGCTACTTCATCTTCGGTTTCGCCAGCCTTGCCGGCTGGATCTGAGATCGGGCTGCGGCGTCATGTCACCGGCACGGGCGATGCCGGCTTGATTTCTTCCAGGCAGATCATCGAGCGCACATCGTCGATGCCGGGTACCTGCATGAGGCGGTCGGTGAGGAAGTTGCTCAGAGTCTTGAGGTCCTGCGAGACGACCTTCAGCAGATAGTCGTCTTCGCCGGAAACGCTGAAGCACTCGAGGATCTGCGGGAATGCGCGGATCTCGGCCTCGATCTCGCGAACGCGGCCGAAGTCGTTGCCGCCGATGCTCACGCTCACATACGCCGTCACGGCAAAGCCGATGGATTCGGGATTCACCTCGGCCCGATAGCCACGCAAGACACCGCGTTCCTCGAGCGAGCGAACGCGGCGAAAGCACTGCGGCGCCGAGAGGTGAATCCTTGCCGCCAGGTCCACGTTGGAGATCCGGCCCTCGGTCTGCACGACTTCTAGAATCTTGCGGTCGATGGCGTCAATGCAGGTTGTCTTTGTCACGGCGACCTTGATTGCAGAACAGATCTTGCGCCAAGACGGTCTTCAACGCAACGAATAGAAAGCACATTGCGGCTCGATGCCGGCACACTGTCTTTTTCGAAAATGCGATGGAGCACCCATGTCCGCGATGATCCTGAGCCCCGCCGCCGATTCTCGGCAGGCTGCGACGCGGCCCGCGCCCGCCGAGCTGGAGCGTCGCTTCGGCGCGGCCAACTACCACCCGCTGCCGGTCACGCTCGAGCGCGGTGCCGGCGTCTGGCTGTTCGACGACAAGGGCCGCCGCCACCTCGACATGATGTCGGCGTACTCGGCGGTCAGCTTCGGCCACGGCCATCCGTCGCTGGTTCGCGCCCTGACCGGGCAGGCCGAGCGTCTGGCTGTCACCAGCCGGGCTTTTCATACTGACCGGCTCGGGCCGTTTCTGCGCGCCGTCTGCGAAGCCACGGGGATGGCCAAGGCATTGCCGATGAACACCGGCGCCGAAGCGGTGGAGACGGCCGTCAAGGCGGCCCGCAAGTGGGCCTACAAGGTCAAGCGTGTGCCCGAGGGACAAGCAGAGATCATCGTCGCCGCCGGCAACTTCGCGGGCCGCACGACGACGATCATCGGCTTTTCCAGCGAGGCACAGTACCGCGACGGCTTCGGCCCGTTCGCGCCCGGCTTCGTCAGCGTGCCGTTCGGCGACGCTGACGCGCTCGAAGCGGCGATCACGCCGCGCACCGCGGCCTTCCTCGTCGAACCGATCCAGGGCGAGGCCGGGATCATCGTGCCGCGGGCCGGCTATCTGGCCAGCGCACGCGAGATCTGCACGCGACATGGCGTTCTTCTCATCTGCGATGAAGTGCAGACAGGTCTCGGCCGGACCGGTGCCGTGCTCGCCTGCGATCACGACGGCATCCGGCCCGACGGCTTGGTTCTCGGCAAGGCGCTCGGCGGCGGCCTGTTGCCGGTCAGCGCTTTCCTCGCGACCGAGGAAGTCATGGGCGTCTTTCACCCCGGTGATCACGGCAGCACCTTCGGCGGCAATCCGCTGGCCGCGGCCGTCGGCATCGCCGCGCTCGATCTGCTCTTGCGCGAGCGCCTGAGCGAGAAGGCTCGCGTGCGCGGCGACGAGCTGATCGGCAAGCTGCGCGGCATCGACCACCCGGCGATTGCCGAGGTGCGCGGCAAGGGTTTGCTCATCGGTGTCGAGATCGATCCGGCCTACGCCTCGGCGCGCCAGGTCTGCGAGGGCCTGCTCGCGGCCGGTGTGCTGAGCAAGGATACGCACGGCACGGTGGTGCGCTTCGCGCCGCCGCTCGTTGTCGAGGGCGAGCACATCGACATCGCGGTCGCGGCACTCGAATCGGCGTTGCGGCCGTTCGAGCGGCCTTCGATAGCGCTGGCGCGAAAGTCAGCGCACCGCGAAGGCCAGCGCCACGCCGGCGAAGACGGCGAAGCCGAGCCAGTGATTCAGGCGAAAAGCGCGGAAGCACCCTTCGCGCGTGCGGTGGCGGATCAGCGTGAAATGCCATGTGGCGATCAGCGCGGCGATGGCGAGGCCGCTGAAGTAGACCGCACCCAGATCGAGCCGAACGCCCATGCCGGCCCAGATCGCCAGGAACGCGAGATAGCACGCCATCACCGCCGCAACGTCGAAGCGGCCAAGCGTGATGGCTGACGTGCGGATGCCGATCTTCAGGTCGTCGTCGCGGTCGACCATCGCGTACTCGGTGTCGTAGGCGAGCACCCAGAACAGGTTGCCGA
>JBDTIO010000330.1:0-11922 GCA_039936375.1 Caldimonas sp.
TCGTGTTGCCGACCACGGAGGTCACGATGCCGACCAGCAGCAGCGAGAGGCCCCAGGTCGCGAGCATCGTGTCGACCATGCGCCCGTAGAGATGGCGGATCACGAGTCGCTCGAGGACGACGCCGACCAGCCCGACCGCGAGCGGCGCGACGATCAGCATCGCGACCCACAGGTTGATGCCGATCTTCAGTGCACCGAGCGTCGCGTAGCCGCCGAGCATCAGGAACTCGCCGTGCGCGAGGTTGATGACCCTCATCATCCCGAATATCACCGCGAGCCCCGCGGAGATGATCACGAGGCTCGCGATGCCGTAGAGCACCTGGATGACGACGACGGCCGCGAGATCCATGTCGCGGCTTCCGGATCAGGCCTTGATCACGTACTGCTGGTTGTCCTTCGGGTTCTTCTTCAGGTCGCACACCGCGCTGGTGTCCGAAGGCGGCTGCTGGGGGAAGGTCTCGAGGATGTCGAACTTCTTGTTCTTCACCTCGGCGATGCTGACATTGAGGACGCAGTGGTGGGTCGGCGGGTCGATCGTCACCTTGCCGCTCGGCGCGTCGATCGAGATGCCGGTCTCGAGTGCCGTGATGACCTTGGGCTGGTCGATCGACCCGGCCTTCTTTACGCCTTCGGCCCAGAGCTTGAAGCCCTGATAGGTTCCCATCGCGAGCTCGGTCACGTTCGGGTAGTCGGCGCCGAAGCGCTTGTGGAAGCGGCCGAGGAAAGCCTTGTTTGCGGGCGTGTCGAGGCTCTGGAAGTAGTTGTACGCGAGCAAGAAGCCGTTGGCCTCCTCGGCCGACAGCACGATCTGCTCGTTGCCGACGCCGAATGTCGTCGACGCGAGCGGGATCTTCTTGTTCAATCCCGCTGCAGCCCACTGCCGGTAGAACGAGATGTGGGCGCCGCCGACCAGCGCTGACCAGACCATGTCGGGCTTGGCCGCCTCGATCTTCGAGATGGTCGGGCCGAAATTGGTGACGTCGAGCGGAAAGAACTCGATCGCGACGGTCGAGCCGCCGTTTTCCTGCGCGAACTTCTTGACCCACTGCGATGTGATCTGGCCGTAGTTGTAGTCGGCCGCGACCACGTAGATCTTCTTGCCCCACTTCTTCATCGCGTAGGGAACGAGCTTGCCCACAGTCTGAGCTGGTGTGACCCCCGTGCAGAAGATATCGCGGTCGCAGACGCCGCCTTCGTACTGCGTGTTGTAGAAATAGAGCGTCTTGTAACGGTCGAGGACCGGTCGGATGACCTCGCGCGACGCCGACGTAATGCCGCCCATCACCACCGCGACCTTGTCCTTCAGCGCCGCCTGCTGCGCGAACTGTGTGTAGAGCTGCATGTTCGACTGGGGGTCGTAGCTGATCAGCTTCACCTTCTTGCCGAGCAGGCCGCCGGCCGCGTTCTGTTCCTCGATCGCGAGGGTGAGCGCATCCAGCATCGGCTTGCCGTAGATGTCCAGGCCGCCCGATAGATCGTGAATGCTGCCGACGGTGATCTCGTCGGCGGCGAAGGCGGCCACGGGCAGCAGCAGCCCCGATCCGCCTGCGGCGGCGGCAAGGCCGGAGGTCTTGATGAATTGGCGACGATCCATGTCAGTTCCCTTGGTGTTGGAGTTCGAGGTGAAGGCCGCGGCGGCCGGCAGTCCGGGTCGCCGCGGCACCGGACGGAATCTCAGAACGTCTTCCAGTCGCCGGACTGCTCGAAGGCATAGGCGGCGCGGTAGATCGTGCCCTCGTCGTAAGCCTTGCCGACCAGCATCAGGCCGACCGGCAGGCCGTCGACCAGGCCGCAAGGAATGCTCATCGCCGGGTGTCCGGTGACATCCATCGGGCAGGTGTTGGGCAGCATCTCGAACGCACGCTGGATCACCTCCTCGAGCGGCGCGCCGTCCTTCGGCAGCGGCGTCGCGGTGAGCGGCAGCGTCGGCATCAGCAGCAGGTCGAAGTCGGTGAAGACGCTGTCGTACGCGAGCTTCAATTGCCGACCGAGGTTTTGCGCCTTGCCGTAAAAGCTGCCGTGGTACTGCTGGATGAAATATTCGCCCAGCACCATCGTGATCTTCAGCGTCTCCGAAAGCTCGTCGGCGCGCTTTCGCCAGTCGGCGTGGTAGTTGGTCAACGCGATGTCGAAGAACCCCTTGTAGTTGAACCCGTAGCCGTTGTCCTTCATCATCTGCTGGGTCGCCCCCTCGGCGGCTATCGGCAGCCAGATCGCCGGTCCGACGCGGTGCATCGGCACGGAGACCTCGCTCACCGTCGCGCCGAGGCCCGCGAGGCGCTTGGCGGCCTCGCGCACCTTCGCATCGACCTGCGGCATCGACTGCGGCCAGCCGAAGCCTTCGGTGACGACGCCGATCCTGAGCCCTTTCGCGCCGCCCTTCATCAGCTCGCTGTATGGCTTGGCTGTCTGCCCCGCCTGCTGGCGAGGATCGAGCCCGTCAGGGCCGGCCAACACCTCGAGCATCAGCGCGCTGTCGGTGACGTTTGCGGTCATCGGCCCGGTATGGTCGATCGTCACCTCGATCGGCATCACGCCGGTGTAGGGAACGAGTCCATGGGTCGGCTTCATCCCGTAGATGCCGCAATACGAAGCCGGCATCCGGATCGAGCCACCCTGGTCGCCGCCGATCGCGAGATCGACCTCGCCGGCCGCAACGAGCGCCGCGCTGCCTGAGGACGACCCACCCGCCGAGTACCCCATGCGATGCGGGTTGTGCACCGGCCCCGACGCGCTGGTATGCGAGCCGCCGGAAAAGCAGAACATCTCGCAGACCGACTTGCCGACAATCGTCGCGCCGGCATCGAGCAGCCGAGTCACGATGGTCGCGTCGATCGTCGGCACGAAACCCTCCATCGTCGGCGAGCCGTTCATCATCGGCACGCCGGCGACGCAGACGTTGTCCTTGATTGCGACCGTCCTACCGGCGAGCTTGCCCCCCGGCGCGCCCTTGATGGTGGCCTTCGCGTACCAAGCACCGTAGCGATTCTCTTCCCCGGTCGGAATGTGAGAAGCGCCGCGGGGGTACTTCACCTTTGGCACGAAGTCGGGCATCTCGTCGATGGCATCGTAGGCATCGAAGTTCGGTTGCAGGAGCTGCCGATAAGCCTCCGCCTTGGCCTCGTCGAGGTGAATGCCGAGGCTCAGCGCGACGCTCTGCAACTGGCCGGTGGAAGGACGTTTGACCGCCATAAAGGACTCCAAGTCGAACGAAGGTAGGAAGCCGCGTGCCGGGACCGTGCCCGGCTGCGAGCCGCGCAGATGCTCGATGATCGAACGGTGTCCAGAGCATTGTGGGCGGCGATATTTTCCAAGTCAAGAAATTTGTTTGCCTTGGAAAATGTTTGACGCTACAGGCGACTGATCACCCGGAAGGCGTGCCCTTCGGCGCGGGCAATGTAGATGAGCGCGACGTTCGTGCCGTCGCCGGCATAGACGGCCCCGCGCGCGCTTCGGTAGGCGATCGGCTCGCGGCCCACGCGCTTCCACTGCGACCGCTCGATCAGGCCGCGCTCGAACAGCGCGGCGAGGAAGTGCACTCCTTCGTAGGTCGACTGGCCGAGCGAATTGAGTGTCGGCGCTCGATCGCCGAAATGAGCGTAGTAGCGCTCCTTGAAGGAAAGGTTCGCGTCGGTCGTGAGCGCTGCGAAATAGCTCGAGGCCACATAGAGCCGCTCGGTGTTTCCGGCGCCGATCGCGAGCAGCTCGTTCTCCTCGATCGCGCACGAGAGGCGCAGCGTCGACGCGGCGAATCCCTCCTCGCCGAAGGCGCGGTTGAACGCGATCGCGTCCTCGCCGACGAGCGAAAGCAGCACCGCGTCGGCCCCAGAGCGACGCAACGCCCCGAGCTGCGCCGAGAAGTCCGTGGTGTGCAGCGGCACGTATTGTTCGGAGACGACGGCCGCGCCGCAGCGCGCGATGTAGCCGCGTGCCAGGCGGTTCGAGACCCGCGGCCAGACGTAGTCGTTGCCGAGCAGCGCCCAGCGTTGCGGACGCTCGCACCGTGCGAGCCAGGCAATCGCCGGCTTCAGCTGCCGCGCCGGCGTCTCGCCGATCGCGAAAACCCCGGGCGTGCACTCGCCGCCTTCGTAGAGCGGCGTGTAGACGAACGGAAGCTGCTCGCCGACCGTCTCGAGGATGCGCTGGCGCACGTGACTGGTGTGCATTCCGACCAGCGCGTCGACCTCGCCGCCATGGACGAGATCGCCGAGGACACTCTCGAGCATCGGCGCATCGTCGTCCGCATCCACCGTGATCAACTGGCAGATCCGGCCGCCGATGCCGGCCGCGTCGTTCAGCTCGGCGGCCGCGAGCCGTGCCGACGCCACGGCCGACGGGCCCCAGATCCCGGTGAGGCCGCCCAAGGGCACGCACAACCCGATGCGCACCTCGCGTCGCGCATCCAGACTGCCGCTCTCGATGTCGATCGCGCCAGACCACCGCGCCGGTCTGTCGCGCGGTCCGGATCCGTAGGTCTTCAGGCCATTCGCGAGGGCAAGGCCGCAGGGTGAGCCCATCATGGTCGCTCCAAATAGATGTCGACCGGGATCGTCGCGACGGTCGTGCGCCGCGATTGCATGTCTTGTGCCAAGCGCCGGCGACATGCGGCCGGCTCAGGCGACCGAAATGTCGGCCGCTAGCATGCGGCCGACGCCGCCGGCCTCCATCTCGCGCCAGGCCGCATCGAGCGAGCCGTCAAGATCGATCGCCCGGGTGGCGTCCTCGACCACCAAGGTGTCGTAGCCGAGGCGGCATGCGTCCAGGGCGGTCCATGCGACACAGAAATCGGTCGCGAGTCCGGTGATGAAGAGCCGCGAAATGCCGCGCTGGCGCAAGTAGCCGTCGAGCCCGGTTGGCGTCTTGCGATCGGCCTCCTGGAAGGCCGAATAGCTGTCGACACCCACGTGGAAGCCCTTGCGTACGATGAGTTGTGCCTGCGGGACGCGCAGATCGGCGTGGAGCTCAGCATCTGCTGTGCCCTGCACGCAGTGGTCGGGCCAGAGCACTTGCGCGCCGTAGCCGAGCTCGGCCGAGTCGTACGGTTGCTTGTCGGGATGGCTGCTCGCGAACGACGCGTGCCCTGCCGGATGCCAGTCCTGCGTCAGCACCGCATTGACGAATGCCGAAGCGATGCGGTTGATGACGGGCACGACCTCTTCACCGCGGGGCACCGCGAGGCGCCCTCCGGTGACGAACCCGTTCTGCACATCGACCACGAGCAGCGCCGCGCTCGCATCCGGTACCGGCACCCGGCGACGTCCCATGGTCGCGGCTGGCGCCATCGCACTCCATCGCTGCGGCATCAGATCTCCGGTGAAGCTTTCCGTGGAAAGCATTGAAGGATACAATCGTGCCTGAGAACTCTCTCTATCGTAAACACGATGGCCGAGCAAGATCTGTCGCGCTACCTCTCGTTTTTGCTGGCATCCGCGCACCGGCACATGCGCATTGGCCTTGGTCAGTCGATCGGCGATGCCGACTTCACCGAGGAGCACTGGCGCATCCTGCAGGTGCTCTCCGACGAACAGGGCCGCTCGATGGGCGATCTGGCCGAGCGCGTGCTGCTCAACGGCCCCGCGCTGACGAAGAACATTGACAAGCTCGTCAGCCGCGGCGTCGTCCAGCGCGCCGCCGACCCGGTTGACAACCGCAAGGTCCTGGTGTTCATCAGCGACCGAGGCCTGGAGACCGTGGCGCGCCTGACCCAGCGCGTCGACGCCCATCACGAGAGCGTCGAGGAAGTGCTCGGCCCCCGCAAGACGGACCAATTGAAGCGCCTTCTCGAGAGCTTCATCGCCGGTTCACGTCAGGGCTGACAGCCGTGCCGTCACTGCGTTACGGTCGCGCCCGCACCGCTTCCCATGGCCATACGCCCAAACTTCATCCTCGCTGCTCTGCCGATCGTCGCCATCACGTTCGTCACGCATACGATGGTCGAGTGCAGTACGCGCCAGTTCAAGATGCCGCGCCAAGCCGCTGGCCAATGAAACTTTCAATCGCATCATCTCGCCGGCTTTGCACGGCGCAACGGAGGACTCTATGAACCCTACTCGATTGCGGTGTGGTGGCCGGTTGCTTTGCGCGATTCTCGTGGGTGTCTGTATGAGTCGGCACGTCCTGGCGGAAGAGATCATCAACTACGGAGTGCAGCCGGACACCGATCCGTCATTCATCGCAAAGGCGCTCGGGTACTTCAAGCCGCTTGAGAAAAAATACAACGTCACTGTTGTGTTCCAGCAGTTCGCTTACGGCGCGCCGGAGAATCAGGCGATGGCCGCCGGCGCCTTGCAGATCGCATCCGCCGGAATGGGGCCGGCGACGATCGCCGTTTCGCGTTTGTCAGCAACGTTGGTTGCGATCAACATTCTCGAGCAAACCGCGATCCTGGTGCCAATCGACTCCACGATGAAGTCGCCCTGCGATCTCAAGGGCAAGACCGTGGCATTTCCGGGCAACGGCTCACAGCAGTATCCGTTGCTACTGAAGGCGCTCGCCAATTGCGGACTCGTCGTCGGTGACATCAAGCTGTTCAAGTCGAACGGTCCCGACATTCCCATCCTCGTCGAGAACAAGGCCGTCGATGCAGGGATCACGTGGGATCCCTCGGTCTCGGTCGGACTGGCCTCCGGCAAGGTTCGCTTGCTCGCCAAGGCCGAACAGATCATGCCCATCATGGGAGGTCACTACGTCGGCAATGGCGTGTACGTCCAGAATGCGTTCCTGAAAAAGCATCCAGACATCACGCAGGACCTCGTGACCGCCAATGTTCAAGCCATCAACTACATACTCTGTCATCCTGACAAGGCGGCAAAGCTCTGGAGCGAACAGATTGGTATCGCCGAAAATGTCATCGCGCTCTCGATGAAGCAAGGCATATCGGTCTACAGCCTTGACGTCGTTCCAACAGACAAGACGATGGACGCTTACTCGAAGTTCCTCAAGGATGCCGAGATCCTCAAACCGACCGATTCCCCGAAGATTGACCCGTCGTTTGCTATTAATGCTCTCCACGAAGTCCAGGGCGGTACGAACACCTGCGAAGCGACGCGCGCGCGAAAATGAGGCCCCGTTTCGCGCGGATTGCGAAGGCCGCGCGGGCATTGCCTTTCTTCTACGCGGCCGTCGTGATCGTGGCGGTATGGCAACTTGTGGTCACGGTAACGAAGCCAGAACCGTCGGTGCTCCCGCCACCGAGCGCAGTTGCAGTTGCATTCGGACATCTTCTTCGCAATGGCGAACTCGCCACGGACGCGGCCTACAGTCTCGCGCGTGTCCTTGTTGCGTGGCTGCTGTCCGCTGCAATTGCCATTCCCCTCGGGTTGCTGATGGGAAGCTCGCAGCGCCTCGAGCGAATTGTTAACCCATTCATCGAGCTTTTGCGTCCCATCTCGCCGCTGGCGTGGATTCCGATGGCCATTTTGTGGTTCGGCATCGGCGAGTCGGGGAAGATTTTCGTGGTGTTCATCGGGACTTTTTTCCCGATCCTGCTGAGCACGGTCGCCGGCGTCAAAGAGGTGGACCAGGTCTTGTTGCACGCCGGGCGAGTCTTTGGTTGCACGAGCCGCGCGTCGCTTTTTCGACGTGTCGTCGTTCCCGCTGCCATGCCGAGCGTCGTAGTCGGATTGCGCGTCGCGTTCGGCACCGGCTGGGCAGCAATCATCGCTGCTGAGCTGGTGGCCGCGCACACAGGACTGGGCTATCTGATCGCAAACGGCATGGACGTGCTACGCGCCGACTTGGTGCTGGTTGGAATGATCGCGATTGGTGTCCTGGGGTTCCTCTTCGACGCGTTCTTCCGCTTTGCGCAGCGGCGCTATTCGCGTCACGGTTGACGATGGACGCCAACAACACGGGCAAGCGGCTGCGCATCGAGGGGCTCACCAAGACATACGACACACGTTCCGGGGAGAGCGTCGTAGCGCTGGGCCCCATTTCGATAGACGTGAAGCCGAGCGAGTTCCTCGTGATCGTAGGTCCGACGGGATGCGGAAAGAGCACGCTACTCCAGATACTCGCGGGCTTCCTGAGCCCGACCGAAGGTCATGCGCGAGTGGGCGACGAGCCGATCACGGGTCCGAGCATCGATCGCAGCATGGTATTTCAGAGCTATGCCCTCTTCCCGTGGCTTTCCGTGCTCGAAAACGTTGCATTCGGCCTGCAGCGCAAGGAGATTTCCAAATCGGCGCGGAAAGAGATTGCGCTTCGCCACCTGCAGATGGTCGGGCTACAGGACTTTGCCAACAAGAGCATCGACGAGCTCTCCGGAGGAATGAAGCAGCGTGTCGCGATAGCGCGTGCGTTCGCCGTCGACCCGTCGATCATGCTGATGGACGAACCCTTCGGTGCGCTCGACGCACTGACTCGGCGCCTTCTTCAGCGTGAATTGCTGCGTATCTGGCGCGAACAGCAACGGACGGTGGTTTTCATCACGCACTCCGTTGAAGAAGCGATATTCCTCGCGGACAGAATCGTGGTCATGTCGTCCCGCCCCGGCCAGATCAGAGCCGAATGGAACGTGACCGCCTCTCGCCCCCGAGACGTTACCTCGAACGAGCTGCGCCAATTGGAGCGACAAATCTATGCCCTCCTCGACGAGGAGCTGATGAAAAGCTTTGCGACAGGCAGCCGGACGTCATAGTGGCTGGCGCCGCCGAACTCGACGCGAACGCGATCGCGTCTCTGGTCCATCGTGGAGAGAACAGTGCCGAAGAGATGGTGCGTGCGTCGCTCACGCGCATCGCTGCACTGGAGTCGCGGATCCATGCCTTTCGTGAGGTGGCCGAAACGGCGGACGCGGTGTCCGAGGCACTCCGCGCTCGAGGGCTGAACGGAGCGCTGCAGGGAGTTCCCGTCGCGGTCAAGGAGATCTTCGATGTCCGGGGCATGCATTGCAGCTGGGGCACGCCCATTCATCGGACGAGGGTGCCCCATCAAGATGCAGTCGCCGTTGAGCGGCTACGGGCGGCCGGTGCGGTAGTCGTCGGAACCACGGTCTCGACAGAGTACGCGATCGGCGCGCCGGGCCCGACAGCCAATCCGCACGACACGTCGCGCACGCCCGGCGGTTCGTCCAGCGGCTCCGCGGCGGCCGTCGCGGCTGGCATGGTGCCGGTCGCGATCGGCTCGCAGACCGTGGGATCGATCGTCAGGCCAGCCACGTACTGCGGGGTCTACGGTTTAAAACCCACGCATGGCGCTATCAGCTTGGCCGGTGTCATGCCCTTGTCGGCGGTGCTCGACCATGTCGGCGTTCTCGCGCGCACTCCTGCGGATATCGCGCTCGTCTGCCGGATACTTTTCGACCGGGCTTCCGATTGGGTCGACGTGGTGGCGCCCCGTCATGTCCATCTTGTGGAAGGACCGATGCAGGCGCGCATCGGCGCCGCTTGCCACACGGCGCTCGAACGTGCGCGCAATTCGCTGACTGCAGCGGGTGCAACCGTGGTGTCCACGCAGTTGCCGCTTGAGTTCGATGACGCCGCAAGCTGTCTCGAGCGCATCCTGTGTCGAGACATTGCCGTAAACCATGGCGAAGACAGAGATCGTGCCGGCGACCAGATGAGCGCGAAGCTACGCGATCTTGTCGATCGCGGTCGCACGATTTCCGGTGAGCAATATGCCAACGCGATCACGCGCTCCCGACGACATCGGGATTTGCTGCTGCGCCTCCTCGACGACGACTCGATCATTCTCGCCGCCGCCACTGATGGCGTGGCGCCCTTGCATAGCGCTGACGGAACCGGAGCCCCGCAACTGCAGGGGCTGTACACGATGGCCGGGCTACCCGCGCTCGCAGTCCCCTGCGGCACGATTCGCGGATTGCCGGTGGGCGTGCAACTCGTGGCGGGTCCGGGCCGAGAAGGTTTGTTGGTCGCGGCAGCAAACGCGATGCGGTTCGCGTGCGTTGCCCCGTCTCTGTAGCTTCGGCTTGGTCAACGGCACCTAGCCGTGCTTTCCCGTGAGGTAGCGCTGTATCGTTGGTGCAATCCACCTCACAGCGTCGGCCCGAGTGAGTTCGACCATAGGCGCCAGGTCTAGGAGGTAGCGAGTCAGTGCAAGGCCAAGAAGCTGGCTGGCCACCAGTCCGATGCGAGCGGGAGCAGTTGAAGGGTCGGTGCATATCTTCAACAACGTCGGTCCCACTTGTGACGCAAAGACCTTGCGCATTTTCAGCGCGGCAGCGGGTTGGGTCACAGCGGTCCGAAGTAGTACCTGTAAGCCGCTGTCCTCTTCCCACCGTTCCAAAAAATGGTTTATGAGAGCCTCGCCAACCCGAGGCGATGGCGCTGGTTCTGTCGCGATAAGCGCGTGCTGGTAGGGTCAGCCGATGAAGTTTGACCGTTTGAAGATGATCGAAGCGCTGCGCCAAGTGGTTCGGCGGATGCACTACCCGCTGGAGGTGAAGCTGGTTTGCGTGCGTTGGTACGCGGCCTACCCGCTGAGTTTTCGCCAGATCGAGGAGATGATGGCCGAGCGGGGCGTCTTCGTCGATCACTCCACGTTGCACCGCTGGTCGATCAAGATGTTGCCGGTACTGGCTGCCGCTTTCCGTCTGCGCAAGCGACCAGTCGGCACTAGGCTGGCGAATGGACGAGACATACGTCAAGGTCGGCGGCCAGTGGAAGTACCTGTACCGAGCGGTCGATCGCGACGGTGACACCGTCGACTTTCTCTTGCGCGCCAAGCGGGATCACGCCGCGGCGCGGGCATTCTTCGAGCGTGCCATCGATCTTCACGGTGTGGCAGAGATGGCGTATGCCACGCGATCGATCATGCTGGAGGACCTGGAAGCAAATGCCATCGACGAGTCATCGATGCCGCGCCAGAAAATTGTGGCGACGGAGCGAGGAAGTCGGCCCCAGGTGAGGATCAGAGATCCGCGATGGACAGGCGAGGAGGGCGGTGCTTGGCGGGCCTTATGCTCGTCGCAACTCTTCACGGATCGTCTTGCGAACGACGCTCTCGATGGTTTCGGCCTGGATCGCCTGTTTCAGCGCCTCATTGATCAACGTCTGGTAGCCGCGGTCGCCCGCCTTCGATTTGAAGTGCTCGATCACCGCACCATCGAGAAAGATGTTCACGCGCTGCTTGTTCGGCAATACGACGCCGGTCGTACTGCGTTTGCGCAGCACCAACCTGCCTGCGGCGATGTCGGCCCGGCGCAGGGGTTTGTCGGCGTTCGCGTCAGCTGAGGTTTTCACGGTAGATGGCTTGTTCATATCGGTCGGCCCTGCGCATCGAGATGATGCGAATATGGTCCTCGGCTTCTGCGGTGACTATCGCCACGAGCAACTCGCCCAGCGGTCCCAGTGTCACGAATCGTTCCTCGCCGTAGTCGAAGCGGCGATCCTCGAACGTCACCGTCTTACCGGGCTCTCAATCACCTTTTGAGCGTCACCGAAGTTGAGTCCGTGCTTCTTGAGGTTGCTCGCCTGCTTATCGGGGTCGAAGCTATAGCGCATAGGGCAAGTATGTGTATTTATATGTGTAATGTCAACCCCGATCGGGTCGCCGCTGCCCAGTGAGGTCGTAGACAGGCGCCTTCTTCCGCGCCACCGTGGTCGTTCGTCTCGAGCAGATCGACGTTCGCGCCTGGCCGATCAGCTTCTTGACGTGCTCACGGCGGACCGCCGGCATTAGCGACTCCTCGACGCCATGCTCCTGCAACTCGCCCGCATGCTCGATGATGAGACGATCCAGGCCGAGGTCGCCGAGGTAGTAGCCGCCGAGTTGAAATACCTGGGCTTCGTCGGCCTCGACAACGTCGCCGGCCACAGAGCTGGCCCCGCAAAACTGAACAGTCCGATGAGGGTGGACACTGCTCCCGAAGGCGAGGACATCGCCTGTGAGAACTGGAGCAAGTATGAGCAGAAGACCCCGCCGCACGCACTCAGCGGCATTCAAGGCCAAGGTGGCGCTGGC
>JBDTIO010000331.1:0-5339 GCA_039936375.1 Caldimonas sp.
CGATGACTTCAATTCGTCGATCGTTCATTGTCGGCATGGCGTTGCTCGCCGCGGCGCTGACAGCGCAGGCCGCCGGCTTCACGCTGGCAAGCCCGACCATCAAGCCGAACAGCACGCTGACCGAGGCCCAGGTGTTCAATGGCTTCGGCTGCAGCGGCAAGAACATTTCGCCGGCCCTGGCGTGGAGCGGCGCGCCGGCCGGCACGAAGAGCTTTGCGCTGACCGTCTACGACCCCGACGCGCCGACCGGTTCGGGCTGGTGGCACTGGGTCGTCTTCAACATCCCTGCCAGCGCGACGACGGTGGCCGAAGGCGCCGGCAGCGCCGACGGCAAGAACCTGCCGGCCGGCAGCGTGCAAGGCCGCACCGACTTCGGCCCGCCCGGCTTCGGCGGCGCCTGCCCGCCGGCCGGCGACAAGCCGCATCGCTACGTCTTCACGGTCTACGCGCTGAAGACCGACAAGCTCGAGGTGCCGGCCGATGCGTCGGCGGCGCTCGTCGGCTTCATGATCCACGGCAACCTGCTCGGCGAGGCGAAATTCACCGCTCGCTACGGCCGCAGCAAGTAGCACGCGACGCGGCCGCCGGGCAGCCGCATCGATTTGCTTCGGTGCGCCTCAGCGCGGATCCGGAACGAACGCCGGGAACGGGTCGGGGATCACCGGGGGCCGCGGCCGGCCGATGATTCCCATCGCCACCAGGTTTGGGTAGCTGTCGTAGCGCACCTGCACGATTTCGGCCGGCTGCGAGCTCGCTCGCTCGAAGGTGGTTTGCGTCGTCGGTGAATATTCGCGCTCGCCATGACCGGTGCCGAGTTTCTCGGCCTTGGCGAACGACGACTCGCGTTCACGCGTCGGCGGTGCCGCCGGGGCGGGTGCGGCGGCGTCCGCGGCACGTGAATCGGCGGCGGCTTCTGCGCCACCCAGCGCCTGAGCCCGGCGTTCCGACTCGGCGTGCGCCGAGCCGTCGAATCGATTGCTGGCGATGGGCGGCTCCTCGTAGGGCCGCTGCACCGGCATTGGCACACGCTCGCGAAACACGGCGGCGCCGATGACGCCGACGTTGTCGGGACGATTCGTCCGCGCGGCGTACGAATCGGGCAGGGCGGTGAAGTAGAACGCCGCCGCTTCCGCATAGCTCTTGCGCCAGCCCGTGATCTCGGCCGAGGCCCAGGGCGCGAGCACATAGCCGGTCTGGCCGGTCGCCGCAGTCTCGCCGCTCACCGCATTGACGCCGTCGATCGAGAGGACGACGAGAACCCGGTTGCCGGAACGATTGGTCAGGCGGACGGCGTAGCGGTCGCCGGGGCGACCGGCAATCCAGCTGGAGCCGCGGCCACGATAGGCAGGCAGCACGTCGCCGCGGCTGCGATCGACGACCTGCATATCGACGAGGTTGCCGACGGCAAAGGCCGGCGGTGAAGTGCAGGCGCTCGTCGCCACGGCGACGAGCAGGGTGAGCAAGGTGCGGCGGTTCGGCATGTCGATCTCCTGGCAGGAGGAAGTGGTGACATGCCGTTGAACGGCCCGGCGCGATGATCGGGGTGAAAGCTCCTTCGGTTTCCTTGTCGTCGACCTCTCAGCCAGGTTGCGCATGTGGCTCTTCGTCAGCGCGAGCGCCGCCACGCTGTGGGTTGCTGGGCTTAGAAATCGGCTCTGCAAATGAATCCGGTGGCGGCTTCGAATTGCGACTAAGCTCGACCGATGATCAAAGACCCTGTTGTCACCCCATTGGAACCCTTCACGCCGCAAGAGGAGCAGGCGCTTTTCGACAAGCTCGACCTGTTGTCGGTGACGGCGCTGGAAGACTACATCGCGTCGGCCAAGACCTCGCTGTCGAACAAGGCGCTGGCGCCCAGCTGGCGCGTTCGCGTCGAGCTGGCGCTGACGCGGGCGGAGCTTGTGTTGGTGCGTGAAGAGGCTGCGGCGGCCCTGGCCGCAGCCGCTACCCCTGTTGCGGCTCCGGCACCGGCACCAAAAGCGAAAAAGGTCAAGGAAGCCGTCGCTGATTCCTGACGTCCACCCATTCGGGCTCGGTAAGATGTCCGGATGTGCAATGACAAGAGTCGTGCCTTTGCCTGCGTCGCGCTGCTCGCCTTTCTAGGCGCGGCTCGAGCGCAGGCGGTAGCCGGCGGCAGGGACATTTTTTCCTGCAAGGACGCTGGCGGCAAGATGGTCAGAAGCGATCGGGCCATCATCGGCTGCGTGGGGGATCAGTACAGGCTGAACCCGGACGGCTCGAAAAAGGCTCTCGTTCCTCGTCAGCAGACCGAAGAGGAGCGCGCCGCAACAGAAGCCAAGACCCGCGCCGAGGAAGTGGAGCGTGCAGAGCGGCAGGCCAACGCCCGCCGCGACCGCAACCTGCTGATCCGCTTTCCCGACAAGGCCCGGCACGATCAGGCCAGGAAGGAAGCCATCGAATCGGCCAACGCCGCCGTGCACCTCTCGAACGCCCGCATCGCGGAGCTCGAACGCATCCGCAAACCATTGATGGACGAGGCCGAGTTCTACAAGGGCAAGCCGTTGCCGAGCAAGACGAAATCGGCGCTGGACGCAAACGATGCGGCACTCGCGGCGCAGAAGGCGCTGATTCAGAACCAGCAGGGCGAAGTGGAGCGGATCGACAAGCTGTACGACGAGCAGCTCGAAAGGCTGCGCAAGCTATGGGCGGCCAAGTCGGCGCCGCCGGCGTAACGGGGTCGTCGACAGCGGCGCCGGTAGACAAAGCTACCTCCCATCAAGCAGATGGTCCCCGGCCAGTTTTCCTGGTCCGGCTTCCAATGAACCCAGAAGCCCTCGGCGGTCCGATCGGTCAGCTCTTGCATCGGCCCGAGACGTGGCATACCGCACGGCCCGCGCCGCGATCGGCGCGCCATGCCCGCCCGACTTGCGCTACCTTCGTCGCTACGCCTCAGAGAGCGATCATGTTCTTCACGATCTTCTGCTCCTTTACCACGGGCCTGGCCGTGTTCTGCATCCTCAACCGCATCAACAAGCGAACGGTTGAGCTCGCCGTCCATGCCGCGGTGCACGAGGCCAAGAAGGAGTTTTTGGCGCAAAGCTCGAGCTCGGCCACGCAGCTGGCCGCCAAGGTCGCCGCCAAGGAGCGCGAGCTGGCGAAGGCGCGCGAGTTGGTGAAGCTGCATGAGGCCGTGCCGTCGTCGATGCCCGCCGTCAAGGGCAAGGACAAGGACAAGGACAAGGACAAGAAGGCGCCCCGCGAGGGTCTCGAGGTGTTCGCGATGTCGCGGCCCTTCACCGACACGTCGTACGACGCCCTGCTCGCGACCTCCGACGTCGTCAAGATCGAGCCGGCGGGGATGTAGCCGGCGGTACGCCGGCGTCCTTTTGCCGGCGAAGTGGAGCGGATCGACAAGCTCTACGACGAGCAGCTCGAAGGCTGCGCAAGCTGTGGTTGGCCAATTCGGCGCCGCCGGCGTAGCCCGGAACGGTCATCGGCCGCGGCTCGTCGCCGTCATCAGCAATGCAATGCGAACTGGCGAGAGCGTGCGTCGGCGCGTCGATCCTTGAGCCAGCCCTGAGTGCTCGCGCCCTGAGGCTGGCGCGCTTGAGCGTCAAGTGCGGCGACTTCGCCGTCCAGCGCCACGCAGGCCGAAGCGTTGCCCGCCGCCGCTGACTGCATATTCCCCGTTGCAATTCCTTGTGGCTGGGCGGTGCGAAACCTTTGGTCGATTGCCGCTGCTGGTTGGGAAAGTGCATCAGCACGGTTCTGCGCTTCGGCAACTTCTTCGGCCGAAGGACCAGCGTGAATCGGCACGGCCATCGAAACGCCACGGCAGTTGCTTTGGCCTGAATACGTAGGCCGTCCGCCGAGCATGCATTTGTAGACCTCTCGCGTCTCGGTCGGCGGCACATAGGCCTGAGGATCGGCGACGGGCCGCGGGCCGCCATGCCACGTCGGGTCGTCCTTGAAAGGATCGATGACCACCGGCGACACGACAGCGGTATGCGGCGGCGAAGGTTTCCGTTCCTGCCGCTGTGCGTGAAGCATCGCCGACGCGATGACAGCGCCGACCAAGACCACTGCGCCTGTCGTTTTCCAAAGCGATTCCGGCGGCCGCGACCGACTCGATCCGGTGGCCAAGGGGTGCTGCCATTGCGACTCGCGTTTGCGCAACTCCTCGCGATACCAATTCCGGTCAGCAATTCCCATCGGCGCATTCTGCGATTGCAGACTCACCGGTCCTCATGTCGCTTTTCGTCGCTCGTGCGAAGTTCACGTCCTCTTTGGATCGCGAACTTCGCTTGGTCTCAGATTGCGTTGCGCCTCGCTCGCGCGCCGAAAGCACCTGGACGCCAGTTGCTATACCGGCGGCAATGGACGCGCCGGCACGTAGCGGGCGGCGAAACCGTCGAAGGCGCGCACCTGTGCCTCGATGAGCTTGTTGGTCGCTTGTTGTTCGCGGAGCAGTTCCCGGATGAGCGGCTTCAGGCCGATGACCGCGAATGGCAAGACGATCCAGCACACCACGAGGACGATGCCGAGCACGATACCAATCAAGGCCAAAACCATGACAACCGATGCAGATCCAGACAGATGATCCATCTTGTATTCCTCCTTGCCTCGCTTGCGGTGAAGCGGTGCCAGTCACCTTTCAGCCGCGTCGAGTGACGCAAGCATACGCACCCCTCGGGCACTTCACTGGAGTCGTTGGGCGAAACTGCCGCCCCATCTGCCCCGTGGCAAGCATTTCAAGCGCGCATCGCGCAGCTTCAGGTGGACATTCGGTGTTCTACTTCAACCCCTTCGCTGCCCGGAGCAAACATGCGCAGATTCGCCACGTTCATCGCCACGATGGTTGTTGCTGCTGCGGCCAATGCAGCGCCGCCGACGGAGCAATCGATCGACGATCTGATGACAGCGTCCAAGGTGCAGACGCTTCTGACGTCCATGTACGCAAATGTCGAAACGATGATGCGTCGAGCGATGGTCACCGCGCTGAATGGCGAGCCGGCCACCGAGAGTCAGCAACGCGCTATCGATTCCCAGCCGGCAAAGTTTGGCCTCGTACTGCGGGAAGAATTGAGCTGGGAAAAGCTGCATCGAAGGCCGCCAGCACACGCCGCGGATGCTCGCCCGAGCGGCTGGCGCAGAAGTCGAACAGCACCGCGCGCTGGGTCATGAAATTGGTCGTGCGGTACACCCACACGTAGGCCTTCTTGGTCTTGCCGCGCCCCGGCGCGAGCAGCGACACCGGCGTCTCGTCGGCGTGGATCACGCTGTGGCTGAGGATGAAGGTCTTCAGCGCCTCGGCCAGCGGCGCCAGGCGCAAGCCGCAGGTGCCAACCCACTGCGCCATGCTCGAGCGCGGGATGTGC
>JBDTIO010000332.1:0-2512 GCA_039936375.1 Caldimonas sp.
GCCGTGCCTTCACCTTGCGCTTCGTGCCGGCCAGGGAAGATCTGGCGACGCCGGCGTCGTGGGCCTCGCCGATCTCGACGCGCGCTGCCATCGAGGCGATGCCGGCCGGCGCCATCGCCGTCGTCGACGCGATGGCGACGACGCACGCCGGGATCTTTGGCGACATCCTTTGCGCGCGAATGCAAAAGCGCGGCGTCGCGGCGCTGGTGAGCGATGGCGTCGTCCGCGATCTGGCCGGTGTCTTGTCGACCGGACTGCCGGTCTGGTGCCGGGGCACGGCGGCACCGGCCTCGGTCACCGGGCTCACCTTCGTCGGCTGGCAGGAGCCGATCGGCTGCGGTGGCGTCGCGGTGATGCCGAACGACGTGATCGTCGCCGACCTCGACGGCGCGGTGGTCGTCCCGGCCGCGCTCGTCGACGAGTTGGTCGACCTCGCTCTCGAGCAGGAGCGGCACGAAGGCTGGATCATGAAAGAGGTCGAGGCCGGTGTGCCCTTGCCCGGCCTCTATCCGTCCGACGCAGCGACCCAGGCGCGCTACGAAGCCTGGCGAGAGGCAGAGAAGAAGAAGGGCTGAGCCGCGACAAAAGCGCGGCCCTTAGTCGGGTGCGGCGCGATGGGTGCGCGGCAGCCAGTACCAGAGCACGCCGGCGGCCGCCAAGGCGATGAGGCCGTTGCCCCAGATGCCGGCCGCCAGCGAGAGCACGGCGGTCACGGCCGAGAGCAGGGCCGGCCCCGAGGTCGAGCCGATGTCGGCGAGCAGCCGCCAGACGCCGAGGAAGTGGGCGCGGCCGGCGGTCGGCGAATAGTCGGCGCCGAGCGTCATGATCATTCCCGAGCCGATGCCGTTGCCGAAGCCCATCAGCAGCGCCGCCATCAGCAGCGTCGTCGGCCCGTGCGTCAGCGGCATGACGAGCATCGACAGGCCCATGAACAGCATCGACGGCAAGGCGACCCAGAGGCGGCCCTTGCGATCCATGACCCGGCCAGCCGGATAGAAGACGAGCATGTCGAGGCCGCTCGAGAGGCCGTAGATCAGCGAGATCGTCGCCGCGTCGAGACCGATCTGCTCGGCCCAGAGCGGCACGACCGCTTGGCGCGAAGCGCGCACCGCCGAGACCAGCGCAACGCCGATGCCGACCGTGACGAAGATGCGCATGTGGCTCGACGTGACCGAGCGGATCGTCGGCCGCAGGTGCGGTCCGCCAGGCGCTGCCGTGACGGTGCGCAGGCGATGCTCGCCGGGCAGGTCCGGAATGCTGTACGACAGGAGCGCGGCGATCAGCTGCGTCGCCACGCCGACCCAGAACGCGCCACCGATGCCGAGGAACGGAATCACCGCGGCGCCGAGAAACGGGCCGATGAACAGGCCGATCCGCATCACGCCGCCAAGCGTCGAGAGGGCTCTCGCCCGATAGTGGAAGGGCACCGATTCCGTGAGGTAGCTCTGTCGCGCCAGGCTGAATACCGAGCCGGCCATGCCGACCATGAAGACGCCGGCGGAGAAGGCTGCGAGGCTTTTCATCAGCACGCAGATGGCCATCGCCAGGGCGCTCCACAGGGCGGCCGCGACGAGCGCCCAGCGCTCGCCGTAGCGCGTCGTGATGATCGAGGCCGGAATGTTGGTGACGAGTGAGCCAATGCCCATCAGCGTGACGATGAGCGCCGCCAGCGGCACCGAGCCGCCGAGCTCGCGCACGCTGAGGGCGATGACCGGAAGGATCGCGCCTTCGCCGAGGCCGAAGAGCAGCGACGGGCCGAAGGCGGGAACGGCGATCTGGCGAAGGGTGAAGGGCTGCTCGGACACGCGACACGTTGGCGCGGCGATCGGGCCGCGATGCAACCTCGAGCTTAGCCGGCCGGCGGCCAGCGATCCCAGGCCGTGGCGGCGACCGTCTCGCCCCAGAGGTCGACGCCGACCGCACTGCCCGAGTGGCGCCGGGCCGCCGCCGAGGCGCGCAGGTAGCCGAGGCCGACGCTGCGACCGGCGCGCAGGCTGAAGCCGGCCGAAGTGATCTCGCCGACGGGTTCGCCGTCGAGCGTCAGCGGCTCGCCGCCCCAGGCCCAGGCGTCGTCGCTGTCGATCACCACGGTGACGAGACGCTTGCGTGGCGCCTCGCCCGCGGCCAGTCGCAGCGCTTCCTGACCGATGAAGCCGCCCGGCTTGTCCAGGCTGACGGCGAACATCGTGCCGGCATCGACTGGCGTCTCGTCGGGGCCGAGCTCGGCGCCCCAGGCGCGCCGGCCAGCTTCGATGCGCAATGCGTCGAGCGCGTAATAGCCGGCGTTGCACAAGCCCAGGCCATCGCCCGCCGCGTGCAGCGAGAGATAGACATGGCGCGCCATTTCGATCGGCACGTAGAGCTCGAAGCCCGGGCCGCCGACGTAGCTCATGCGCGCGGCGCGAATGCGCGCATGGCCGACGTCGATCTCGGCGGTGTGCGCGAATTTCAGGCGCTCGGAGGCGAGGGATTCCGCCGTTCGCGGGCCGCCGGCGCGGCCGAGCAGGCTGCG
>JBDTIO010000333.1:0-7349 GCA_039936375.1 Caldimonas sp.
TGATGGCCAGGAAGGCGGCAACGAGCGCCACCTCGTAGATCAGGCCGTCCCAGCGCATGCCGACGGCGTTGCGAACGACCGTGTTCAGCATGTCGAGGCCACCGAACAGCGTCCAGCCGAGCAGGACGACGGCAGCGAAGATCATCTGCGCCTGGCCGAGGCGGATTTTCGCCAACGTGTAGTCGGCCGCCTTGCGGTGGGCGGCCGGTTCGACCGTCGCCTGGAACTGCGTCGGCACCGCGTCGCGATGGCCGAGAACGTGTCGCGCCTGGCGCGCCGCGAGCCACCCGCGCGTCAGCAAGGAGGCGACAAGAGCCACCGCGAAGACGGCTGTCCAGAGGTTCGCAGACATCGGCGCAAGTGTAGGCGGGCACTCGAATCGGCGCGTACGATCGGCCGATGACCAGCACGACCCTTGCCCCCGCAGAGCTCCCCGCCGACGAGCACAACCTCGTCTGGATCGATCTCGAGATGACGGGCCTGCTGCCCGATCGCGACCGCATCATCGAGATCGCCGTCGTCGTCACCGATGCGCAACTTTCCAGGCGCGTCGAAGGGCCTGTCTTCGCCGTGCACCAGAGCGACGCCGTGCTCGCCGGCATGGACGCCTGGAACACCGGCACGCACGGGCGCAGCGGCCTGACCGAGCGGGTCAAGGCATCGACCGTCGACGAGGCGAGCGCCGAGCGCGAGGTCATCGCGTTCCTGCAGCGCTACATCGGCAAGGGCAAGTCGCCGATGTGCGGCAACAGCATCTGCCAGGACCGGCGCTTTCTCGCCGCGACGATGCCGGCGCTCGAAGCGTTCTTCCACTACCGCAACCTCGACGTGAGCACACTGAAGGAACTGGCGCGGCGCTGGAAGCCCGGGATTCTTGCCGGCTTCAGGAAGGTCCAGGCGCATACCGCGCTGGCCGACATCCACGAGTCGATCGATGAGCTTGCCTATTACCGCGAGCACCTTCTCCAGACTTGACGTGGCGCGAGCGAGCACGATTCGGCGCAGCGTTGTAGAATCAAGGGCTTTTCGCGGAAGACCTTTCGGCTGCGAAACCTAGTTCATCCCCTCTGACCGCACCGGCACTCGCTGCCGAACCCTGCGCGGACTGGTCGGCGGCGATGCCGTCGCTCCCTTCATACAGCGACCGACCTGCTTCCGCTTCGTGCGGGAGCGCAAGCGTTGCCGCGCGCAAGCGGAAGCGTTCGTGTCCGACCGAGATGACCATGACCTTCGAATCCCTGGGCCTGCCCGAGCCCCTTCTCCGCGCTGTTGCCGATGCCGGCTATGACGCACCCACGACCGTGCAAAGCGCGGCCATTCCGCCGGCGATGGCCGGCAGCGACCTGATGGTCGCCGCCGCCACCGGCAGCGGCAAGACCGCGTCGTTCATCCTGCCGGCGCTGCAGCGCGTGCTGCTGGCGCGTGCCGATGTCTCCAAGCGGCGCGAAAAGGGCGTCGCCTACGGCCCGCGCATCCTGGTGCTGACGCCGACGCGCGAGCTCGCCATCCAGATCGCCAAGGCGGCCGACGTCTACGGTCGGCATGTGCCCGGCCTGCGCGTCGCCACCGTCGTCGGCGGCGTGCCTTACGGCGCGCAGCTGAAGGCGTTGCGCGGCCCGCTTGACATCCTGATCGCCACGCCCGGACGCCTGCTCGATCACCTGCAGACCGGCAAGGCCGTGATCGGCAACGTCGAGATGTTCGTGCTCGACGAGGCCGATCGTATGCTCGACATGGGCTTCATCGACGACATCCGCACGATCGCCGACCACGTGCCGGCAACGCGGCAGACCGTGATGTACAGCGCCACCTTCCTCGGCAACGTCGGCGGCCTGGCGCGCAGCCTGCTGCGCGACCCGCAGCGGGTCGACGTCGCTTCGCACACCGACACCCACGCCAACATCGAGCAGCGCCTGCACTGGGCCGACAACGGCGCACACAAGAACGCCTTGCTCGACCACATCCTGACGCAGCGCGAGGTCGAGCAGGCGCTCGTCTTCACGAGCACGCAGCGCGACGCCGACTGGCTCGCCGATCGCCTCGCCGGCATGGGCCACGCGGTCGCCGCCTTGCACGGCGGCCTGCCGCAGGGACGGCGCAATCGCGTCCTGCAAGGGCTTCGCTCGGGCCAGCTGCGCATCCTCGTGGCCACCGACGTCGCGGCGCGCGGCCTCGACGTGCGCACGATCAGCCACGTGGTCAACTACGGCTTGCCGATGAAGCCGGAAGACTACGTGCACCGCATCGGCCGCACCGGCCGTGCCGGCAAGAACGGCCTGGCGATCACGCTGGCCGAGCGCATGGATGCCGGCATGATTCGCCGCATCCAGCAATTCACGACGCAGACGATGCCGGTGACGGCGATCGGCGGCCTCGAGCCGAAGACGCCGCCGCCGAAGGTCTACGCCGCAGCGCCCGGCGCGCGCGGGCCGGATCGGGCGCACGATCGCGCGCCGCGGCGCGCCGAATACAGGCGCCCGTTTGAACACCACGGCAGCGACGGTCCGGCTCGCCCGGCGATCGCTCGTGGCAATCCGTTCGATCGCGCGCTGCCGTCGCGCGACGAGCGTGGTGCTCCTGCGCGTCGCCCGGGGTCGAGCGCCTTCAAGGGCCGCGGCAAGCCGCCGGCGCGTCCGCGTCCGGGTGGCTTCGCGCGCTGACCGCCGAGAAGAGATAGCGGCCTGCCGGCCCGGACGCCTCAAGGTTGTTGTCGCGTTCGCTGGGGCAGCGACCGCAGCGCACGCTACTGACGCTGCACTGTCACGGTGACCGTCATGCCGAGATAGTCACCCGACTCGCCGAACCAGCTGCCCGAAATCGGCGCGGCCTGCGAAGGGTCACGCGCGACGCCGACGCGAATCAATTGCGTGCCGCCGAGCAGGTTGTTGGTCGGATCGAACGGCACCCAGCCGGCGCCCGGCAGATAGGCCTGCAGCCAGGCGTGGGTGTAGCCGGCGCCCAGCGTGCCGCCTTCTTCGCCGTCGTCGAGCGCCTGGTCGTAGAGATAGCCCGAGACGAAGCGCGTCGCCACGCCGAGGCGCCGCGCGGCTTCCATCATGAGCAGAGCGAAGTCGCGGCACGAGCCGCTGCCGAGCGCGATGGTTTCGAGCGGCGTCTGCGTGCCTTCCTCATCGCGCGCGGCATAGCTGAATTTCTCGCGAATCGCCTGGTTCATGGCGATCAGCAAGTCGCGCGTGCCGGTCGGCCCGTCGGTACGGATGAACTGGCGGGCCCAGGCGGTGAGCTCGCCGTTGAGGTCGTCGTGATACGGCCGCAAATAGTGCTCGAGGTCGTAGCGCTCCTCGAGCGTATAGGCGAACGGAAAGATCTCGGCGTGCGGCGACAGCGGCAGCTCGAGATTGAGCGAATGGGCGTGCTCGATCGTGAAGCTGCAGACGATCTGCAAGGTGGCGGCCGCCACCAGCGGCTGCACCAGCGCCACCGAGTTCGAGAGCGGATCCTGGATCATCCGCACGTCGGCCTCGGGGCTGACGTCGAGGTCGGTAGCGAGCACGCGCAGGTCGTGGCTATCGCGCGGCCGGAACATGACGCGGTGCTCGCCGAACGTTACCGGCTGGCGATAGTTGTAGACCGTCGTGTGGACGATCTCGTAGCGAACCGGCATGGCCCGACAGCTCAGGCGCGCAACAAATCGACTTCGAAGAGCAGCGTCGCGTTCGGCGGAATGACGCCGCCGGCGCCGCGGGCGCCATAGCCCAGTTGCGGCGGAATGACCAGGACGCGCGTGCCGCCCTCGAGCATGCCCTGCACGCCTTCGTCCCAGCCCTTGATGACGCTGCCGGCGCCGAGATCGAATTCGAACGGGTCGTTGCGATCCTTGCTCGAATCGAACTTGGCACCCTTGACGCCGTCTTCGTAGATCCAGCCGGTGTAGTGAACGGACACGGGAGCGCCGGCCTCGGCGCGCTTGCCAGTGCCCGGCACGGTGTCGTTGTATTGCAATCCTGAGGCGGTTGTTTGCATGAAGGGTTCCTTGCGAAAGCGACGGATGATGCCATCCGGTGCGGCTCGAGCTCGCTTACGGCAACGGCCAGCGCCGGCGCCATCGCGTGACGGCATCGGTCAGCCACCCGGCCATCGTCGCGCCGGCCGGCTCGATTTCCAGGACGATGGCGGCGGCTCGCAGGGCGAGCAGCGGCTCGCCGAGCTCGAGCGGCTCGGCGCCCGTCTGCTTCGACAACTTGTCCCCGCTCGTGGAAAGCACCAGCGGCGTGTGCAGATAGCGTGGCCTCGGCAAGCCGAGCGCGCGCTGCAGCAGTATCTGCCGCGCCGTGTTGCCGGCCAGATCCTCGCCGCGCACGACGTCGGTGACCCCCTGCGCCGCGTCGTCGACCACCACGGCGAGCTGATAGGCCCAGACGCCGTCGGCTCGCTTCAGCACGAAATCGCCAACCCTCGTCGCGACGTCCTGGAATTGCGGGCCGAGCCGCCGATCGACCCAGTCGATCGTTGCCGAAGGCCCGGTGGTGCGCAAGCGGAACGATCGGGCCGCCTTGCCGTGCAGCCCGTCGCGGCAGGTGCCTGGATAGACGCGCTCGGCATGCGGCCTGAGTTCGTCGGCCGGCCGTCCGCTGTCGAGCTCGAAGTCGCGCCGACTGCAGCCGCACGGGTACGCCAGGCGGTCGTCGAGCAGGCGTTGAAGGGCCGCTTCATAGAGCGGCGTTCGCGACGACTGGCAGATTGACGCTTCATCGGCATCGAGGCCGCAGCGCGCCAGCTGGTCGACGATGCCTTCGGCCGCGGCGGCGACGTTTCGCGCCGTATCCAGGTCTTCGATGCGCACCAGCCAGCGACCTGAATTGGCGCGCGCGTCGAGCCACGAGGCCAGCGCAGCGACCAGCGAACCGGCGTGCAGAGGGCCGGTCGGCGAGGGCGCGAATCGGCCGACGTAGTGCCGTGGCATGGGGTCGTTCCGTCCCGCGTCGACCTCCGAGCGATTGCTCAGGCGCGCCTTTTCTTTTCTGGCGCGAACGCATACCGGTCGCCGACGCGGTTGCCGTGCCGCTCGAGCAGCGCCTGCCGCGTCGCCGGGCTCTCGAGCCGATCGAGCCACCATCGCAGGGCGAGCCCAGGCTGCGCCTTTCGCGTCTCGACACGTGCCGCGGCCGGTGTCCGCCAGGCGTAGCCGAATCGCGTCTCGATCCGCGCGCGATCGACGACTTTCACGACGAGACGGCCGGCAGCAATGTGGTCGCGCGCCATCGCCTCGGGCACGAAGCCGCAACCGATGCCGCGCAACAAGGCATCGATCTTCGCGCCCATGTCGCTGACCGTCAAAACGTCCTGGCCCGGCAGCAGGTTCACCGTGATCGGCGTCAGTCGATGCGCGGAGTCGGCCACGGCGACGGCGCGGTGGCGGATCAGCTCAGCGTCGTCGAGCGGGCCTTCCACCGCCGCGAGGGCGTGGTGCGGCGCCACGGCGAAGACGAAGCGCGCCGGCCCCAGATCTTTCATCGTCACGCCGCTGGCGGGCTCGCGTGCCGAGCCGACTCCGATGGCGAGGTCAGCCTGTCCGGTGACGAGCGCTTCCCAGGTGCCGGCCAGCACCTCGGTGCGCAGGCGCAGCCGGGTGGCCGGCGGCGTGCCCGGATCGCCGGCGTCGCGGCTGCCCGCGGCCGGCCGCATCGGCTTCGTCGTGCTGGCGTAGAAGGCCTCGCACAGCTCGAGCATGGTGGTCTGCGAAATGACGTCGTCGACGGCGATGCTCAGCTGCGTTTCCCACCCGGTCGCGACCCGCTTGACGCGATTGGCGACGGCATCCATCTGCTCCAGCAAGCGCCTGCCTTCATGGAGCAGCTCCTGGCCGGCGGCGGTGAGCTTCGCCTGGCGGGAGCGCCGGTCGAAGAGCAGCACGTCGAGCGCATCCTCGAGCTGGCGCACGCTGTAGGTCAAGGCCGAGGGCACCTTGCCGAGCTGGCGCGCCGCGGCGGCGAAGCTGCCGCTGCGGGCGATCGCATCGACCATGGTCAAGGCATCGGGAGTGAGGGCGCTGCGAGCTTCGCTCATCGAGTGTCCCGTGAGAATGGGCATTCATCTTATTTGAATGTGGGCGTCAATGCGCTTTCGCCACCGGCAGGCACGAGCTTCCTACAGTCACTCCCATGATCACACTTCGCAAATCGTCCGACCGCGGCTATGCCGACCACGGCTGGCTGAAGAGTTGCCACACCTTTTCCTTCGCTGGCTATCACGACCCGGCGCACATGGGCTTTGGCAACCTGCGCGTCATCAACGAGGACCGCATCGCTCCGGGCAGCGGCTTCGGCACGCACGGCCATCGCGACATGGAGATCGTCAGCTACGTGCTGGAGGGCGAGCTGGCGCACAAGGACAGCATGGGCACCGGCGGCGGCACGGGCGCGGCCGCCGGCATCATCAGGCCCGGCGACGTCCAGCGCATGAGCGCCGGCAGCGGCGTGCAGCACAGCGAGTTCAATCACGCGCCGAACCAGACGACGCATTTCCTGCAGATCTGGATCGAGCCCGACGCGCTCGGCATTCCGGCCGGCTACGAGCAGAAGCATTTCGATGAGGCGGCCAAGCGCGGCACGCTGCGTCTCGTCGCCTCGCCCGACGGCCGCGACGGATCGTTGACGATCCACGCCGACGCATCGATCTCCGCCGGCCTGATCGATGGCGCCGAGCGCGTCGAGCGCAGCCTCGACCCGAAGCGCAAGGCCTGGGTTCAGATCGTGCGCGGCAGTCTCGACGTCAACGGCCGCCGGCTCGAAGCCGGCGACGCGCTCGGCCTCGACGGTGAATCGAAGCTCGAGCTGAATGGTGGCGCCAGCGCCGAGGTTCTGGTATTCGATCTCGCCTGAGTGCGACGCCTTTTCTTCTCTTCCCAACCGAACAGGTCACCATGCAAAACGGATATCAGAACCCCATGGTGCTCGTCGGCCGCATCCTCCTCGGCCTCATCTTCGTGATCTCGGGCACAGGCAAGATTTTCGGCTTCGACGGCGCCGTCAGCTACATCGCCGCAAAGGGGTTGCCGCTGCCGCAGATCGTGGCCGTGCTCACCATCTGCATCGAGCTCGGCGGCGGCCTGCTGCTCATGTTCGGCCTGTTCACTCGCTGGGCGGCGTTCGGCTTGGCCGTGTTCACGATCCTCGCCGCGCTGATCTTCCACAACTTCTGGGCGGCGACCGAAGCGATGCGGATCGGTCAGCAGACCAACTTCATGAAGAACCTGTCGATTGCCGGCGGCATGCTGGTGCTCGCCGTGTTCGGCCCCGGCGCACTCAGTCTCGACGCCAGACGCGGCCGGGCTTGAATCGGCAAGTCCCGCCGACGTCGGCGGGTTTCAAGCGTCGCGGGCCAGGCGC
>JBDTIO010000334.1:0-14561 GCA_039936375.1 Caldimonas sp.
TAGGCCGGATGGCGGCCGCCATGCAGCACGTCTTCGTAAGCGGCGCGCACGGCGTGGGCAATGAGCTTGTCGCGGATCGGTCGGCCGTTGACGAAGACGTATTGCAGGTCGGCGCGGCCGCGCGCCGATTCGGGCGAGCCGGCCCGACCGGCGAGGACGAGGCCGCCGAGATCGACATCGACCGCGCGGCTGTGCGCGACGAATTCCGGGCCGAGCACATCGTCGATGCGGTCGGCGGCCGAGGCGCGCGCCCAGCGAGCGACGGGCTTGCCGTCGTGCCACAAGGCGAAACCGACCTGCGGGCGGACGATCGCCTGGCGGCGCAGGATCTCCAGGCAATGGCCGAGCTCGGTCGCTTCGGTCTTCAGGAACTTGCGCCGCGCCGGTGTGTTGAAGAAGAGCTCGCGCACTTCGACGCTGGTGCCGACCGCGCGCGCCGCCGGCAGCAGCTCACCGCTGCGCGCATCGAGGCGAGTCGCGTGATCGGCGTCGGCGGTGCGGCTGGCGATCGAGACCTCGGCGACGGAGGCGATCGCTGCCAGCGCTTCGCCGCGAAAGCCGAGCGTCGCCACGCCCTCGAGCTCGGCGAGCGAGGCGATCTTGCTCGTCGCGTGGCGGCGCAGCGCCAGCGCCAGCTCGTCGGCGGCGACGCCGTGGCCGTCGTCCTCGACCGCGATCGCCCGGATGCCGCCCCCGACCAGGCGAACGACGACTTGCGTCGCGCCGGCGTCGAGCGCGTTGTCGATCAGCTCGCGCACGACCGAGGCCGGCCGCTCGACGACTTCGCCGGCGGCGATCTGGCTGATCAGCTCGCCGGGCAGCTCGCGGATCGGCCGGCGCAGGCGAGGCTCGGGCACGGCGTTCATCGGCCCATTGTAGGAAGCGTCGACTCGCCAACGTCGCCCTGTCAGAGAGTTGGCAAGCATCGCCTCCGCGTGCGCCGCGGCCCCCGCCTTGCCGTGTTAGCTTCAGGTGATGAGCGATGCGGTTACCACAGCGAGCCAGGCCGCGGAGTCGCCGGCCTTCCTGCAGGCCGTGTCCGATCTCGGTCGCACCCGGCAGGTCGTCACCTCGCAGCCGATTTTCAACACCCAGGGCATCAAGCTGCTCGAAGGCGGCGCGACGATCGACCAGGGGCTCTACGACCGGCTGGTGTCGCACCGCCTGTCACGGCCACTCGATGAGTGCGTCGAAGCCGAGCCCAGCGTCGACGCCAAGGTGCTGCGCGAGGCGGCGCTCGCGGCGATCGACCAGTGGCCGTTCTTTGCCCGGATGGCGCCCGCCGGCCGGACTCGCGAGATCGTTCTCGAGGCGATCGCCGCGGTGCCGATGCCGAAGCCGGTCGGCCTGCATCTCATGCTCGCGCGCGACACCCGGCCGGCATTGTTCGCGCACAGCATTCTCATGGCGCTGCTTAGCGCCCACCTCGCCCGCGAAGGCGGCGCTTCGCTGCACGACGTCAGAGAAGCGGCCGCGGCCGGTTTGCTTCACGACATGGGCATGCTGCACATCGATCCGGATCTTCTCGATTCCGACGAGCGGCTGACCGGCGACCGGCTGAAGCCCGTCTACGTCCACCCGCTGACCTCGTCGATGCTGATCGGTCGCTTTGCGGAGTATTCGAAGGAGATCACGCGTGCCATCGTCGAGCACCACGAGCTGCTCGATGGCTCGGGCTATCCGCGCGGATTGGCCGGCCAGGCGATCAGCCCGCTCGGCCGCATGCTCTCGCTGGCCGAGGTCGTGACGGCGATGTTCGATGGCCAGCGAGAACATCCCGAGCAGCGTGTCTCGTTGCTGCTCCGCATCAGCCCGCGCCGCTATGACGAGACGCTCGTGCCGTCCATTCATCGCCTGTTGCGTGCCGCGCCGGCGCCCGAAGCCGGCGCTGGCGGACCGCCCGAGCGGTCGATCGCCCGTCTGCTTCGTCTTGCCGACGAGCTCGGACGCTGGCGCGAGACGAGCGAGCAGTTGGCGAAGTCGCTCGATGGTTCGCACGCGGCCCTGCTGCACTCGGTGAACGAGCAGAACGCGACGTTACAGCGGATGCTCTACGAAGCCGGCATCACCCCCGAGCAGCTCGGCGCGCTCGGCAGCGATCTCGGCGAAGACGGCGCGGTCGGCGTCGAGCTCTGGGCGCTCGCCGAAGAGTTGCTCTGGCAACTGCACGCTGCCGCCAATCAGCTGAAGCGCCGTTGGCAGGCGACGGAGCCGGTCCAGCCCCATCCCGAAGCCCTGGCCGCCTGGCTGAAAAGCGTCGCCACGCTCGACGAAGCGGCGGGCCCCGGCTGATTTTCCGATCGGCGCGGCCGCGATAATCGGTCGCATGGATGTGTTCATCAGCCGGCCGGCCGGCCCCAGGGCGAATGGCGTGGCGCGCCGCGCGGAGGTCGTTCCATGAACCTGGTCGACTTCGTGCTCCACGTCGACCTCTATCTCGCCCGTTTCGTCGCCGACTACGGCAGCTGGGTCTACGCGCTGCTTTTCGCCATTATCTTCGTCGAGACGGGTCTCGTCATCATGCCGTTCCTGCCTGGCGACTCGCTCCTCTTCGTCGCCGGTGCGATGTGTGCCGGGGGTCTGATGAGCCTGCCGCTGACGCTGGCGCTGCTCTGGTTCGCGGCGGTGCTCGGCAATCAGAGCAACTACGCGATCGGCCGGCACCTCGGGCCGCGCGTCTTCCAGTGGGAGAGCTCGCGCTGGTTCAATCGCCGGGCCTTCGACCAGGCCCATGCCTTCTACGAGCGATACGGTGGCATCACGATCGTCGCGGCGCGCTTCATGCCGTTCCTGCGCACCTTTGCGCCCTTCGTTGCCGGCGTCTCGCAGATGACGCGCAGCAAGTTCACGTTATTCGATGTGACGGGCGGGGCGCTGTGGATCGGCAGCGTCACGTTCGCCGGCTACCTGTTCGGCAACATTCCGTGGGTCAAGCACAACCTCGACAAGATCATCTGGGCGGCGATCTTCGTGCCCGGCGGGATCGTGCTTATCGGCGCGTGGCGGGCGCGGACGAAGCGGGCCGCGAAGCCGGCTTGAGCCGGCGCGCCGCGGTCGCGCCGGCCGGGGTGCTGGCACCTGCGGCCAGGCCGCTGGCCGACCCGGCGCTGGGTGCGGCGTCGGCGCTGACCGGGCAGGCCTGCTGCTGATAGACCGTCCGGCCACCGATGATGCACTTGAACATCTGCGTCGCGGCCGAAACCTCGCCGGCGCTCAACGTCAGCGCGACGATGCCGAACGTCGCCGCGAGCCGGCCGGCAAGGCGAAGAGGCGTCATTGAGCCGGCGGCGCGATCGGCAGCGCCAGCTGATCGCCGACGATCTCCGGCCGCATCAGGCGCCAGCGTCCGCGGGTGCTCATGTCGAGCACCTTCGCCGTGATTTCGTCGGCGTTCGCTTGCGGATCGAGACTGAGCACGCGATGGACGCAGCGAGCGATCCATTCAGCCGTGTCGCGCACATAGTCGATTTCCGAATCGTCAAGGCGACAGACGAGTCGAAAGGTTCTCTCGAAGGGATCTTCTGCAGGCGTCGTCATCGCCCGCGATTCTCGACGCCTTCGGCCATGCCGTGCGCGCTCAAGGTACGGTCGAACGCGCAAAAGATCACGCGCGGCGGCCGGCCCCGGGTTCGCCGATTGAAACGTCGCCGGCCGTCACCTGACCGTGTAGCCGCGTCCTTCCATGCAGGCGAAGGTAGCTCGCTGGAAAATGCTGGCGTCGGCCATTGCACCGTTCTGCGTCGTCGCCCAGCGGTTGCACTCCTGGCGATCGGTGTCGGTCTTCGCAGCGGACTGTCCGCTCCGCGGATAAAAGATCGGATCCGGTGCGCGTGACGCGGCCGGCACCGGCTGCCCCTGCGAAGGGATCACGCTGCTCGAAACCGGCGGGTCGATGGTGATGTAGCCCGGATCATCCGAAACGACATAGGGCGGATAGCCGTAGTAGTTGCCATAGCCTCCATACCCGCCGTAAGCACCGTAATAACCGATCGCGCCGATGCCGAGGCCCAGACCCAGGGCGCCCCAGAAAGGCGCATAGCCGCCACGCCAATAGCCGCCCCGGTGACCCCACGAGCCGCCGTGGCCGCCGCCATGAAAGCCGCCGCCGTTGTGCCAGCCACTGCCGGACGGCCCGCGGGCGTCGGCGGCAATGGGCGCGGTGATGGTGAACAGAGCCGCGACAGCGGCAGCGATGGGATTCAAGAACGTCTTCATGGTCGACTCCTGCTTCTCGCGCCTTACGCGAAAGGAATGTCACGAAGCCCCGATTTTGCGCTTCCGGAGGGCGGCACAGGCGCGGAGATGCCATGTTGGCCTGTTCTCCGACAGGGCGACGCGCCGGCCGCGAATATCATCCTCGGGCCTCAATTTTTTACACGACGGAAACCAAAATGAACCATCGCATCGCACTCGCCTCTCTCACTTTCGCAGCGGCCGCGCTCGCATTGCCGGTCACGGCCGCCGAGTCGGTCGGCCAGGCAGCCTCCAACGCGGCGACGACCACTGGTCACGCCGTGGGCAAAGCCGGCCGCAAGACGGGCCACGCCGTCGCCGAAGCCGGCCGTGATACCGGCCACGCTGTCGCCGAAGCAGGCCGCAAGACCGGTCACGCCGTGCACAAGGGCGCGACCAAGACGAAGAACGCCGTCAAGGGCGCCTCATCACCGAGCTGATCGCTGCTCGCTCGGCGCTCTTTGCGGCCTAGCGCCGCAGCGCGCGCCCGAGCTCGGCGGCGCACAACGCGACCGCCGCATTGGCTTCCTCGATCACCTTGCCCATGGTGATGAAGCCGTGGATCTGCCGCTCGAAGCACACATAGGTGGTTCGATTGCCGGCCGCCGTGAGCGCGTCGGCGTACGCCAGTCCCTCGTCGCGCAGCGGATCGAAGCCGGCCGTCAGGATCAACGCCGGCGGTAGCCGGGAAAGATCACGATGCAGCAACGGCGACGCGCGCCAGTCGAGGTCGTGCGCCGGATCGTCGATGTAGTTGTCGTGGTAGTAGGCGATCGTCTCGGTCTCTAGCAGATAGCCGCGACCATTGCTGCTGTGCGAGAGGTGGCCGCGACGCATGTCGGTGGCCGGATAGATGAGTAGCTGAAAGGCGAGCGGCAGATCACCGGCATCGCGAGCGAGGACGGCCACGACCGCCGCGAGATTGCCGCCGGCACTGTCGCCGCCGACGGCAAGCCGCGCCGCGTCGAGGCCGAGCGCCGCGGCATGACGAGACACCCAGCGGGTCGCTGCCAGGCAATCGTCGACGGCTGCAGGAAACCGGTGTTCCGGGCCCATCCGGTAGTCGACCGAAACGACGGCACACCCGGAGCCGTTGGCGAGCTGGCGGCAAAGCACGTCGTGGGTGTCGAGGTCGCCGATGGTCCAGCCGCCGCCGTGGTAGTAGACGAGAGCCGGAAGCAGGATGGGCATCTCACCCGGTCGTGCCGGCCGGTACAGGCGCAGCGGAATCGAGCCGTGCGCCGTTTCGGCCGCGAGCTCTTTCGCCTCGGCCACTTCAGGCGACGGCGGCTGCGTCAGGGCGCGACGTTCGCGATAGAAACGGCGCGCTTCCAGCGGCGGCAGGGATTGCATCGAAGGCAGGGCGCGCTCGGCGATGAGGTCGATGAGGGTCTTGGCTTGGCGATCGATCATGGCTTTCCTGAAAGTGGCGACGCTACAGCTGGCGGCTACGCGCCAGCGGCGGATTGCGCGCGAAGAAGCGCTGGATGCCGGTGGCCAGTGCTTCGACGAGCTGACTCCGGTAGGCGGGATCGCGCAGCTTCGACTCTTCTTCGGGGTTCGAGATGAACGCCGACTCGACCAGGATCGACGGGATGTCGGGCGCCTTCAGCACCGCAAAGCTGGCCTGCTCGACGCTGCCTTTGTGCAGGCGGCCGACCTTGCCGATCTGGCCGAGCACCTCATCGCCGAGCTTGAGGCTGTCCTTGATCTGCGCCGTGGTGCTCATGTCGATCAGGGTGCGCATGACGGTCTGGTCCTTGGCCGCGATGTTGACGCCGCCCACCAGATCGGCGGCGTTCTCGCGATTGGCCATCCAGCGCGCTGCGCTGCTCGTGGCGCCACTCTCGCTCAGCGCGAAGACCGAGGCGCCGCGGGCCTCGGACGTGAGGAAGGCGTCGGCGTGGATGGAGACGAACAGGTCGGCCTGGACGCGGCGCGCCTTCTTCACTCGTTCGCCCAGCGGCACGAAGAAATCGGCGTCGCGCGTCATCATCGCCCGCATCGCAGGAATGGCGTTGATGCGGTCGCGCAGTTGCAGGGCGATCGCCAACACGACGTCTTTCTCGTGCAGCCCGCTGGGGCCGGTAGCGCCCGGGTCTTCGCCGCCGTGCCCCGGATCCAGGGCGACGACAACGAGGCGGTCGATCCTGGCTTGCCCCGCGGGCGACGGCAGGATCGGTATCGGCGGCGCCGCCGGCGAGGGCCGGCCCGGCGATGCCGGCAGCGGCAGGTTGCGCGCAAAGACGGGCGCCGAACCGGAATAGGGCGCTGGCGAGCCGGCGCCCGTCGCGGCCGATGCGGCGGCCGCACCGCCGTTGACCTTGCCGATGAATTCACCGAGGGCATCCTGGATGTCTTTGGCGGCTTGAGCTTCGGCCCCTTCCTTGTCGCGAATGAGCTCGAGCAGCGGGTCTCGCTCGTGCGTCGGGTAGAGGTCGAAGACGAGTCGGTAGCGGTACGCCGCCACCGGCTGGAGGGTGAAGAGCTGCGGCGCCGTAGCCTGCTTGAGGTCGATGACGAGGCGAACGACGCGTGGCTGGTTCTGGCCGACGCGCACGCCGGCGATGAAAGGATCGTCGCTGCGCACCTTGCCGACGAGCTCTCGCAACTGCGGGCTAAGCTCGAGGCCGTCGACATCGATGACGAGTCGCGACGGGTTCTCGGCGACGAAGTGACGTTCGGTCAGTGCCGCATCGGACTCGATCGTGATGCGCGTGTAGTCGTCAGCCGGCCAGACGCGGACCGCGACGATCGAGGCACCGAGGGCAAGGTCGCGGGCGCCCAGGGCGAGCGCCAGCGCGCCCATCGAGCGGAGCGCGGCGCGGCGCGAGCCCCTGGTGCTCGTCAAGGCAGCAGTTCCTCGCCGACGGAGCTCAGCGCTTCGAAGCGGACGTCGCGCGCCGCGCCGTCGTCGCGCGGCGAGATGTCGATGCGCAGGTCGCAGCGTGGCAGCAACCCGGCCGCTTTCTCAGGCCACTCGACCAGCCTCAGACCGGCGCTCGCGAAGACCTCGCGAAAGCCGGCGTCTTCCCATTCCTGCGGATTGTCGAAGCGATAGAAGTCGAAATGGGCGATCTCGAAGCCGCCGCGCTCGGCGGCCAGGTGGTACGGTTCGAGCAAGGCATAGGTCGGGCTCTTGACCGCTCCGCCGATGCCGAGGGCATGGAGAAGATGGCGTACGAAGGTCGTCTTGCCGGCACCGAGCGGACCGTGCAGCTCGATGAAGGCATTGCGCAGCGCCGGTCGGCTCGCCAGATGCACGGCCGATGCCGCGCACGCAGCCTCGTCGAGCCACGACAATTCCCGGCTTTCTAGAATCGACACCTGCAATGAGCGAGTTCCGTGTTGTGGATGGAGAAGCCTTGCTCGCTCGATTGCGAGATTGGGGCCGCGAGCTCGGATTTTCCCAGATCGGCGTCGCCGACATCGATCTCGCCTCGGCCGAGAGTCGTTTCGTCGCCTGGCTGGACAACGGCTTTCACGGTGCGATGGACTACATGGCGGCGCACGGGTCGCGGCGAACGCGTCCGGCCGAGCTGGTCCCCGGCACCGTTCGCGTCGTCACCGCGCGGCTCGACTATCTGCCGCGGGACACGGCGGCGGGCTGGCAAGCGATCGAGTGGCAGCGGCTCGACGCCGAGCCCGAACGGGCCGCCGTTTCGATCTATGCCCGTGGCCGCGACTATCACAAGGTCGCGCGGGCTCGCCTGCAGCGGCTCGCCGATCGCCTGGCCGACGACGTGGGTGTCTTCGGCCATCGCGTTTTCACCGATTCGGCACCGGTGCTGGAAGTGGAGCTGGCGGCCAAAAGCGGCCTCGGCTGGCGGGGCAAGCACACGCTGGCGCTCAATCGCGATGCCGGATCGATGTTCTTTCTCGGTGAGATCTACGTCGACCTGCCGCTGCCGACGACGGCACCGGTCGAGCCGCACTGCGGCAGCTGCAAGGCCTGCATCGATATCTGCCCGACCGCAGCCATCGTCGCGCCTTACTCGCTCGACGCGCGGCGCTGCATCTCGTACCTGACGATCGAGTTGAAGGAAGCGATTCCGGTCGAGCTGCGCGCAGCCATCGGCAACCGCATCTACGGTTGCGACGACTGCCAGCTCGTCTGCCCCTGGAACAAGTACGCGAAGACGAGCTCGCTCGCCGACTTCGACGCCCGGCCGGCGTTCGACGGGCCGCAGTTGCTCGAGCTCTGGGCCTGGAGCGAAGGCGACTTCCTGCGGGCTACCGAAGGCAGCGCGATCCGCCGCATCGGCCACGATCGCTGGCAGCGCAACCTGGCCGTCGCCCTCGGCAATGCCCTGCGTCGCACCCGAAACGAAGCGATCGCAGTCGCCTTGCGCAGCAGGCGCGAAAGCGCCAGCGCGCTGGTTCGCGAGCACATTGACTGGGCGTTGGCGCAGGCCGATCCGACCTGAGGCGGCGGGGTTCCATGAAAGGCGCTCGCCGCTTGCTCGCCTAGACTCGCGGCTCATCGATCGCCCCGCCTTTTGCAAACCAGACCATGATGCCGCGCCGAACTCTTCTCGCTTCCGCCGCCGCGCTTGCCGCGACCGGCAACGCCGCCGGGGCGCAGGCTTACCCGAGCCGGCTGATTCGCCTGATCGGTCCGTTCGCGCCCGGCGGCGCCACCGACATCGTCGTCCGCGTCGTTCCTGAGAAGATCGGCGGCCTGGCCAGCCGGGGTTCTACAAGAAGGTCGTCGTGGCGCGGCGCCTGACGCTCGAGTGAAGGCGACGGCGGCTGTCTCCGATGCCGAGGCGATCGACCGTTTCGTCGATGCGCTCTGGATCGAGGACGGTCTCGCCGCCAACACGCTTGCCGCCTATCGGCGCGACCTGACGCTGCTCGCAGCGTCGCTCGCGCCAACGGGCGTGGCCCTTGCCGACGCGAGCGAGGCGCAACTGCGCGAATACGCCGTTGCCCGCCATGCCGGCAGCGCCGCCGCCAGCACGAACCGCCGGCTCACCGTCTTTCGGCGTTTCTTTCGCTGGAGCTTGCGCGAGAAGCTCTCGCATTCCGATCCGACACTTCGCCTGGCCGCGGCACGCCAGCCGCTGCGCGTGCCGAAGTCGTTGTCCGAGGCGCAGGTCGAAGCGCTGCTCGGTGCCGGCGACGCGACGTCGCTGCTCGGCTTGCGCGACCGCACCATGCTCGAGCTGATGTATGCAAGCGGCCTTCGCGTCAGTGAGCTGGTCGGCCTGAAGTCGGTCAATGTGAGCTTCGTCGAGAGTGCCCTGCGCGTCACCGGCAAGGGCGCCAAGGAACGGTTAGTGCCGTTCGGAGAGGAAGCGCACCTCTGGATGGAGCGCTATCTGGCCGAGGCGCGCGCCACCATCCTGGGCGGTCAATCGAGCGACGCGCTCTTCGTCACCGCGCGTGGCGGCCCGATGAGCCGGCAGATGTTCTGGAAGATCGTCAAGGCCCGGGCGACGAGCGCGGGCATCGCGGTACCGATCTCGCCGCATACGCTGCGCCACGCCTTCGCGACGCATCTGCTCAATCACGGTGCCGACCTGCGTGCGGTGCAGATGCTGCTTGGCCACGCCGATATCTCGACCACCACGATCTACACGCACGTGGCGCGCGAACGCCTGAAGGCTCTGCACGCCACGCACCATCCGCGCGGCTGAGACGAAACCAGGTTGACGCGGGATCGGGAGGGCGGGGGCTTGCTCCGCTCATCGGTTGGGGCGGGATCAGGACGGCGGGGCGCTCTGTTGCGCCCATGTCCCCCGAAGACAGCCCGCGGCTGCCTTCTCGTCCTTTACTTCGCTCCACGGAACGCCCCACCGTCCTGATCCGGCATCGCCGCCGCTCCTCGTCCGTATGCGAACAGCGCGGCTTGCCAAGGACCTTGGCTGGCCGATGGAGCGAAGTAAAGGAGGAGAGCCGGGGCGGAGCCGCGGCTCGGGGGACATGAGCGCAATCGGCCTGCCGATGGCCTTGGCATCGGGGACGTGCCCGATGCTCTTGCCTCGCGTGCCCCGAACCGCTCAGTCGCCGACGAGCTTGGCGAAGCGCGCCAGGTCGACGTTGCCGCCGCTGATGAGGACGCCGACGCGTTTGCCCTTCAGCTCGGCCCGCATGCGCCGCGCCGCAGCGAAGCCGAGGCAGCCGGTCGGCTCGACGATCATCTTCATGCGCGAAGCGAAAAAACGCATGCACTCGACGAGCTCGGCGTCGCTCGCCGTGAAGACATCGTCGACATCGCGGCGGATGATCTCGAAGGTGATCTTGCCGAGCGCCTGCGTCTGCGCTCCGTCGGCGATCGTCTTCGGCGTGTCGATGTGGACGATATGGCCGGCGCGAAAGGAACGCTGGCCGTCGTCGCCGGCCTCTGGCTCGACACCGTAGACCTTGCACGCCGGCGCCAACGCGCGCGCCGACAGTGCCGAGCCGGCAAGAAGGCCGCCACCGCCGAGGCAGACGAAGAGCGCGTCGAGCGGTCCGGTTTCTTCGAACAGCTCCTTGGCGGCCGTGCCTTGACCGGCGATGACATCGGCATGATCGAAAGGCGGGATCAGTGTCAGGCCGCGCTCCTCGGCCAAGCGCCGGCCAATCGCTTCGCGGTCTTCGCTGTAGCGGTCATAGGCGACGACTTCGCCGCCGTAGTCTCGGGTCGCCGCGACCTTCGCGGCCGGCGCGTCGTGCGGCATGACGATGGTCGCCGGCATGCCGATGAGGCGCGCCGCGAGGGCGATCGCCTGGGCGTGATTGCCGGAAGAAAAGGCGACGACACCGGCCTTGCGCTGCGCCGCGTCGAAGCGAGACAGCGCGTTGTAGGCACCACGGAACTTGAACGCGCCCATGCGCTGGAAGTTCTCGCACTTGAAGAAGAGCCGCGTACCGGTCTCTTCGTCGGCCGTGCGCGAGTTGAGCACGGGGGTGCGGTGCGCGGCCGGTGCGATGCGGGCAGCGGCGGCGGCAACGTCGGCGAAGGTCGGCAGGTTCGACATGGTTTTTCCTCGATGTCGAAGGGTCAGGCGACAGCCACCGGAATGCCGGCGATCTTCGCTTTCCAAGTGGCCGGTCCGGTCTCGTGCACCGAGGTGCCACCGGCATCGACGGCCACGGTCACCGGCATGTCCTTGACCTCGAATTCGTGGATCGCTTCCATGCCGAGGTCGGCGAAGCCGACGACGCGGGCCTGCCGGATGGCCTTCGACACGAGATAGGCGGCGCCGCCGACACCTATCAGGTAGGCGCTGTGGTGCTTCCTGATCGCCGCGATCGCCGCATGGCCGCGCTCGGCCTTGCCGATCATGGCGAGGAGGCCGGTCTCGGCCAGCATCATCTCGGTGAACTTGTCCATCCGCGTCGAGGTCGTCGGCCCGGCCGGCCCCACGACTTCGTCGCGCACCGGATCGACCGGGCCGACGTAGTAGATGACGCGGCCGGTGAAATCGACCGGCAGTTTCTCGCCCCGGGCGAGCATGTCCTGGATGCGCTGGTGCGCAGCGTCGCGACCGGTCAGCATCTTGCCGCTGAGCAGCAAGGTGTCGCCCGGCCTCCAACTGGCGATCTCTTCTTTCGTCAGCCGGTCGAGATCGACCTTCTTCGACCGGTTGTAGTCGGGCGCCCATCGCACGTCGGGCCACAGATCGAGGCTCGGCGGGTCGAGGTACGCGGGGCCCGAGCCGTCGAGCACGAAATGGGCGTGCCGTGTCGCCGCGCAGTTGGGGATCATCGCCACCGGCTTGGAGGCAGCGTGCGTTGGCGCCATCGAGATCTTGACGTCGAGCACCGTCGTCAGGCCGCCGAGACCCTGCGCGCCGATGCCGAGCGCGTTGACCTTGTCGCACAGCTCGATGCGCAACGCCTCGGTCTTGTTCTGCGGCCCGCGAGCCTTCAGCTCGTGCATGTCGATGTCTTCCATCAGGCTCATCTTGGCGAGCAGCATGGCGCGCTCGGCGGTGCCGCCGATGCCGATGCCGAGCATGCCGGGCGGGCACCAGCCGGCGCCCATCGTCGGTACCGTCTTCAGCACCCAGTCGACCAGGCTGTCGCTCGGGTTCATCATCACGAACTTCGCCTTGTTCTCGCTGCCGCCGCCCTTGGCCGCGACGATGACGTCGACCGTACCGCCCGGCACCAGCGTCATGTGGACGACGGCGGGCGTGTTGTCCTGGGTGTTCTTGCGCTCGAAATGCGGGTCGGCGACGATCGATGCGCGCAGCGGGTTATCGGCGTCGAGATAGCCCTTGCGAACGCCGTCGTTGACGGCCTCCTCGACGCCGGCCGGAAAACTGTCGAAGCGCACGTCCATGCCGATCTTCAGGAAGACGTTGACGATGCCGGTGTCCTGGCAGATCGGCCGGCGCCCTTCGGCACACATTTTCGAGTTGGTGAGGATCTGGGCGATCGCGTCGCGCGCCGCCGGGCTCTGCTCGAGCTCGTAGGCGCGCGCCAGATGGGCGACGTAGTCGGCCGGGTGGTAGTAGCTGATGTACTGCAGCGCGCCGGCGATGCTGTCGACGAAATCGGCGTGGCGGATGGTCGTGATCATGAAAGGGGGTGCGAGGGCGTAGAAATTGTAGTGGCGGCAGATGAGGTAAAAAGGGCAGCAACACGACCGAGGAGACATTCGAATGAGCACCGAGAGCCACGTCTACGAGCCGCCGGCGAGCGCCGTCAAGAATGCATGGGTATCGGGCATGGGCGCCTACCGCAAGCTCTGCGCCGAAGCCGAGCACGACAGCGAGGCCTACTGGGCGCGCCTGGCGAGGGAGCTGATCAGCTGGCATACGCCGTTCACCAAGATCCTCAACGCCGACAACGCGCCGTTTTTCAAGTGGTTCGAAGACGGTACGCTGAACGCCTCATACAACTGCCTCGACCGAAACGTCGAGGCCGGCCTCGGCGACAAGACGGCGATCATTTTCGAGGCCGACGACGGCAGCGTCGCGCGGGTCAGCTACAAGGAGATGCTGGCGCGCACCTGCCAGCTCGCGAATGCCTTGAAGGCGCGCGGCCTCGTCAAGGGTGATGGCGTCATCATCTACATGCCGATGTCGGTGGAGGGCGTCATCGCGATGCAGGCCTGTGCCCGCATCGGCGCGCCGCACTCGGTGGTGTTCGGCGGCTTTTCTGCGCAAAGCCTGCGCGACCGCATGGCCGATACCGGCGCGATCCTCGTCATCACCGCCGACGAGCAGATGCGCGGCGGCAAGGCCTTGCCGCTGAAGTCGATCGTCGACGAGGCGCTGGTCGGCCCAGGCCACTCGGTGCGGGACGTTCTCGTCTATCGGCGAACCGGGGGCAAGGTCGAATTTGTGGCGCCACGCGACAAGTGGCTGCACGATGTGATGGACAAGGAGCCGTCGACCTGCGAGCCCGAATGGGTCGGCGCCGAGCACCCGCTGTTCCTGCTCTACACCTCCGGTTCGACCGGCAAGCCGAAGGGCGTGCAGCATTCGACCGGCGGCTACCTGTTGCATGCGGCGCTGACCACGAAGTGGACCTTCGATCTCAAGCCCGACGACATCTTCTGGTGCACGGCAGACATCGGCTGGGTCACCGGCCATACCTACATCACGTACGGGCCGCTGGCGCTCGGCGGCACCGAGATCGTCTTCGAAGGGATCCCGACGTACCCCGATGCCGGCCGCTTTTGGCAGATGATCGAGAAGCACAAGGTCTCGATCTTCTACACCGCGCCGACAGCGATTCGCGCCCTCATCAAGGCGGCGTCGGTCAACGACAAGGCGCATCCGAAGCACTACGACCTGACGAGCCTGCGCATCCTCGGCTCGGTGGGCGAGCCGATCAACCCGGCCGCCTGGGAGTGGTACCACGAGCACATCGGCGGTGGCCGCTGCCCAATCGTCGACACCTGGTGGCAGACGGAGACCGGCGGCCACATGATCACGCCGCTGCCCGGCGCGACGCCGCTGGTGCCCGGCTCTTGCACCTTGCCGTTCCCGGGCATCGACGCGGCCATCGTCGACGAGCAGGGCCACGACGTGCCGAACGGCAAGGGCGGCATCCTCGTCATCAGGAAACCGTGGCCGGGGATGATCCGCGCGATCTGGGGCGACCCCGATCGCTACGTGAAGAGCTACTACCCGGACGAGTTCCAGGGCAAGTACTACCTGGCGGGCGACGGCGCGAGCCGCGACGAGAAGACCGGCTACTTCACGATCACCGGCCGCATCGACGACGTTCTCAACGTCAGCGGCCACCGCATGGGCACGATGGAAATCGAGTCGGCGCTCGTCTCGCACACCGCGCTCGTCGCCGAGGCCGCGGTCGTGGGCCGCCCCGACGACACGACCGGCGAAGCGATCTGCGCCTTCGTCGTGCTGAAGCGCCCGCGC
>JBDTIO010000335.1:0-12312 GCA_039936375.1 Caldimonas sp.
CTTCGCGTTCCTCGTTGATCGGATGCGTGTGCAAGACGAGCTGCACTTCGCTTTGCAGACGGCGCACGAGCCGGCCGATCGCGCTGGCCTCGTTACCGAGCCAGCTGTCGACGCCGCGGCCGATGACTCGGTCGAGCGACGCGGTGCGAAGCCCCTCGAGGTCATCCCTGGCGATGTACCAGCGCGAGGCGCTGCCGAACGCCGCTTTGAAACCTTCGCTTTCGAAGAGGCCACGCACCGCCTCGAACAGCGCGCTCGATTCGGTGTCGGTCAGCGAGAGATGGGCCGGGTCGGTCATGAGGACATGGTCGCGGCCGAGTTGCCAGTGCGCCGGCGTGACCAGGGCCCAGGCGCGATCGCCGACGGCAATGGTGTCGTTGGCCGCAGCTCGTGCCGCCCAGGGCCATCGGCCGTCGCCGCCCTGCCAGTGCCACGCCGCAGCCAGGGCTCGTTCGTGCGGTGGCGTGAAGCTCGACGGTTCGCCTTCGTCGCGGTCGGCAGGCGAGAGCAGGGCGAGGACGCGGGCGAGGTTCGGCAAGGCGAGGTCGCGCAGCACGTGCCGACAGGCTTCCGAGGCGTCGGAAGCGAAAGGAACGAGCAGGTGCATGAACGACGATTATCTGCAGCCGTGCATTCGACCTTGCGGCGCTGCCGAAGCAGAAGCCTCGGGTAGCATCGCTGCCGCATGAACTGGCCCTACGAACTGCAGATCGGCTGGCGCTACACGCGAGCCGGCAGGGCGGGGCGCAAGAACGGCTTCATCTCGTTCATCTCCGGGGTCTCGATGCTCGGCATCGCCCTCGGCGTCGCCGCGCTGATCATCGTGCTGTCGGTCATGAATGGCTTCCAGAAGGAAGTGCGCGACCGAATGCTCTCGGTCGTCGCCCACATCGAGGTGCTCGACTCGAACGGCGCTGCGCTGCCCGATTGGCAGGCGACTGCGGCCGAGGCGCGCGGGAACGCGCAGGTGATCGGCGCCGCGCCCTTTGTCGCCTCGCAGGCGCTGATTGCGCGTGGCGACGATATGCGCGGCGTCATCGTCCGCGGCATCGTGCCGCGCGAGGAAGCGACCGTCACCGACCTGGCCGCGCAGCTGCGCGACACGACGCTCGCCAAGCTCGTCCCCGGTACCTGGGGCATCGTGCTCGGCATCGAGCTGGCGCGCACGCTCGGCGTTCACGAAGGCGACAAGGTGACGATCGTCCTGCCCGGCGGGCAGATGACGCCGGCCGGCGTGGTGCCGCGGCTGAAGCAGATGAACGTTGTCGGCACCTTCGATGCCGGCCACTACGAATACGACAGCGGGCTGGCGCTCGTCAGCCTCGAAGACGCCGCCAAGCTCTTTCGCGTCGACGGGCCCACCGGCATCCAGCTGCGCCTGAAGGATCTGAACGAGGCGCCGCTGGTGGCCGCGGAGCTGCAGCAAAGCCTCGGCCCGGCCGTGCAGGTGCGCGACTGGACCAACACCAACCGCAACTGGTTCGCCGCGGTGCAGGTCGAAAAACGACTGATGTTCATCATCCTGACGCTGATCGTCGCCGTCGCCGCGTTCAACCTCGTCTCGACGCTGGTGATGACGGTGACCGACAAGCGCGCCGACATCGCGATCCTGCGCACCCTCGGCGCGACGCCGCGCTCGGTGATGGCCATCTTCATGGTTCAGGGCGCCGCCTCGGGCGTCATCGGCACGCTCGCCGGCGTCGTGCTCGGCCTCGTCGTCGCCTTCAACATCGACGTCATCGTGCCGGCGATCGAAAGCGTGCTGCACACGACCTTCCTGCCGGCCAGCGTCTACCTCATCAGCCGCATGCCGAGCGATCCGCAGCAGGGCGACATCGTGCCCATCGTCGTCATCTCGCTCGTGCTCTCCTTCGTCGCGACGCTGTACCCGAGCTGGCGCGCCAGCCGCCTGCAGCCGGCCGAAGCGCTCCGCTATGAGTGACGAGAGGCTGTTGCAAGGGTCGGTCGTCAGCGCGACGGCGCTGCACAAGCGCTTCATCGAGCACAGCGGAGCGGCTGTGCTCGACGTTCACGTGCTGCGCGGCATCGACCTCGCCATCGCCGCCGGCGAGACGCTCGCCGTGGTCGGCGCCTCCGGCTCGGGCAAGAGCACGCTGTTGCATCTGATGGGCGGGCTCGATGCGCCGACCAGCGGCACCGTCCAGCTCCAGGGCCAGTTGCTGTCGCAGCTCAGCGCCGCGGAGCAGGGCGTTTTGCGCAATCGCAACCTGGGCTTTGTCTACCAGTTTCACCACCTGCTGCCCGAGTTCACGGCGCTCGACAACGTCGCCATGCCCTTGCGCATTCGTCGCCAGCCGGTGGCGCAGGCGCGCGAGCGCGCGGCCCAAGCGCTCGACCAGGTGGGGCTCGGCGATCGCCTTCTGCATCGGCCGTCGCAGCTGTCGGGCGGCGAGCGTCAGCGCGTCGCCATCGCCCGGGCCCTGGCCGGCGCGCCGGATTGCGTCCTGGCCGACGAGCCGACCGGCAATCTCGACCGCGTCACCGCCGACAAGGTCTTCGAGCTGCTCCTCGGTCTGGCGCGGCAGCGACAGATGGCCTTCGTTCTGGTAACGCACGACGAGACCCTGGCCGCGCGCTGCGACCGGACCCTGCATCTGGTGCAAGGCCGGCTCGCGACCTAGGCGCGCCGCGAAGGGCGTGTCCCGGGAGGGGCCAGCGCGCCTAGTTCGTTGCCGACGGATTGGCGAGACGGAGGTCTTCGATCGATTTGGGCGCCATCCACAGAGCGACGCTCACTTGGTGCTCGATGCGCGAGACGATCGCTTCGCGCGGCCCCTGCCGCCATTCGTCCGAGCCGTAGAAGGCGTCCTGGCGCGCCGCCAGATCGGCGCGGTCGACATAGGCGCGAACGAGAAAATAGGTGTCCGGCTCTTGCTTGCCGTGACCGAAGGCGACCACGTCGGTTTGCCAGCGCCGGAGCATCGGCACCGCGAGCGAGACGACGGCGTCGTGGAAGGTGCCGGCGGCACCGGGAATCAGCTTGTACGAGCGGATCTCGATCAGACGATTCATCTGCAAACGCCTGATGCGGGTCGTTTGCCTGCTGGCAGCGTTCGAGCCGTGAGACGCCTAGCGTTTCAGGGCGGCGTTGCGCTGGTATTCGCCCCACAGGCCGATGCATTCCCGGCTGAGCGGGCTCGATGCTGCCGCCGCCGTTCCCTTCGCCGCCACAGCCGTGCGAAGCGCGCGCTGCTTTTCGGCTGTATAGACGGCGCTGCGTCGCAGCTTGACCAGCTCGGCGACGTATTTCGGTTCCGCCTTCATGCGCCACAGACTCAGATAGGCCTCGTCGCCGTGGCCTTTCATTTCCGGATATTGCGATTCGCATTTGACGTAGCTGGCGTCATAGCGGGCAAGTGCCTTGGCGTCGAACGCGCGGGCGTTGGCCACGTCGGTGATCAGCGACAGGAGCAGCGCGATGGCAAGGAAAAAAGAGGTACGCATGGGCGAAGGATAGGGCATTGAGCCGCCTCAGCGCGGGTCGTTTCGCACGTGAACGAGCTGAGACGGATCGTAGAAGAACTGCTCCTCGGCGATGCGCTCGCCTTCCCAGCGCTGATAGGCCAGCTCTTCCATCCGCGTCGTGCTGCCGTCGAGCCAGTCGAAGCGAAAGATCCAGCGGACGACGGCGATGTCGCCTTGGACGAGCACCGGCCGCACGCAGGTCGATTGGACGGATCGGGCGCGGCTCAGCACCTGGCGTTCGTGAGCGACCAGCGCGTCGCGACCGGTGCGCGGCGCGGCCGAATTCTCCCGCATCGAACCGCCTTCGAGATAGAACTCTTCGATCGCTTCGGCATGAGCGTTCTGCTCGACGCGGGCGATGAAGCGCGCCATGGTTTCGTCGCTGGGCACGGTGATCTCGGGGTTGACCGGCCTCGCTCAGGCCGCGTTCCTGCGGCCGGCCCGAAGCCGCGCCAGCTCGGAAAACCAGGCGGCGCCGCTGCCGAAGAAGAGCATCCCGCAGGCCGCGAATTCCATGGCGACGCAGACGACCTCGATCATTCCTGCAACCGGAGAGCGGAGAAATTCGTCGGTGAACTGCAAGCCACTGAGCACCCAGCCGAGCGCGAGATAGGCGAGCAGGGCCCAGCGCGCCCACGACGTGCCACGCGCCACTGCGACAGCCAGCCAGATCGTCAAGCCGCCGAAAAATGCGGCGACGGCCAGCGTAATGAAGAAGGGAACCGTCGCATCGTCGGCAGACGGCGCGGCGACGCCCGGCACCAGCAGCGCCATGCCGAGGAACATCGACAGCACGACCAGCCAGCAGGCGCGCCGCACGGCGCGCGGCGACCCGGGTTGCGACGAGAGCGGGTTGGCGACTTCGGCGCGCGGCGGCGCAAAGGGGTTGGGCGTCATCGGGTCGAAATTCGTGAGCTATTCATCCAGCAGCGAACCCTTGTAGAAGCTCCACGCCGTGCCGTCGTGAAGATAGAAAAATCCGTCCGCGCAATTCTCCTTGCCGGGAAAGTATTCCCGGTAAGCGCGCGGGATCAGGCGCGCGAGTTGTTCGTCGCCGAGGTCGTCGAACTGCTCCGGCGTGATTGCGCTGCCGACCTTGAGCCTGGTTGGTTCCATCGTTTCGATTCGCTGCGGCGGGTGAGTGGAGTGCAAGTGCCGCGACTCGACCCAGGGTACGCAAAGCTCGCATTGTCGGAGAGGAAGGGCTGGCGTGAAGGCTAGTGTGCGCGCGGTCGGGCGGCCTTGCGCGTGTCCCGGCGCGGCGGCGCCGCGAAGTAGTGCTTGATGGCGCCGGTAAAGCGTTCGCGCGCATGGTCAGCGCGTTCGAGCAGGCCGACATGCCGCTGTACGTCGACGTTCGGCAGGAGCATCACCCGAAGCGAGCGATCCCGGCTCCAGGTGACGTTGGCCAGCTTGGGCACCACCGAGACACCGAAGCCTTGCCTGACGATCTCGACGATCGCTTCGACCGAGTTCAGCTCCATTCCTTCCTTGACCGGCACCTCGCATTGCGACAGGACGTCGTCCACCAGGCGGCCGGTCCAGGCGCTTCGATCGAAGCGGATGAAGGGCGCGCTCGCCAGAATATCCAGCGCCGGGCCGGCCAACGCAAAGCGCGGCTCGCGCGGCACGATCAGCACCATCGGTTCGGCGTAGAGCGGCGTCCAGACCAGGCTCGACGGCAGCGCATGCGGCGGCTGCGTGACGACAGCTGCGTCGAGCTCGCCGCGGCCGACCCGCGTCGCGAAGTCGCTCGACATCCCGGCGAACAGCTTGACGTCGAGACGCGGGTTGGCGTGCTTGACGGCCCACAGTGCATCGGCGAAAGCGCCCATCAGCGACGATACGAGCGCGCCCATGACGACCACGCCGGAGAGCTTGCCGTCACCTTCGTCGGCGGCCGGCAAGGCATCCCAGCGCCGCACCAGCTCCTCGATCGGCGCGACCATTCGCCGCCCACCGGGATTCAGCACCACCGAGCGGCGGCCTCGGTCGAACAGGGCATGGCCGAGCGAGCGCTCGAGCGCGTTCATCTGCAGGCCGATGGCGGCAGCCGTCAGGCCGAAGTCGGTGGCCGCGGCCGCGAACGTGCCCTGCCGGGCGACAGCCAGAAAGATCTTCAGGGTGCGAATCGACGACATGGCGGCGCCGCGTTCGAGCTGCGGCTGCGATAGTAAAGAACTACTTTATCTGAAACCAAGAAGGTTTCGCTTTGTCTTTTGGTGCGCCGCCGCGATCATCGGTCTCCTGCAACGGGCGCGACAGCATGCTGGGATGATCTCGAAGCTCAGGGTGAAGGTGTGGCGTGGCAGCGAGACGGGTGCATTCAGCGCCTACGAAGTGCCGCGGCTAGGCAGCCAGACGGTGCTCGACGTCGTCACCCATATCCAGCGCCACCTCGAGCCATCGTTGAGCTACCGCTTCGCCTGCCGAGTGGGCATGTGCGGTTCATGCGCGATGACGGTCAACGGCAAGCCCCGCTGGACTTGCCGCACTCACGTCGCCAAAGTGACCGCCGACGGCGATGCGCTGGAGATCGCGCCGCTGGCCAACCTTCCGGTCATCAAGGACCTCGCCACCGACATGAGCGAATTCTTTGACAAGTGGGCGCGCGCCAAGGGCACGTTCACAGGCACGGCGACGCGGCACGACGACTTCGCACAGGTACCGCCGGCGTCGCCGCAGCGCATGGCGGCGAACGCCGGCATCGAATGCATCGGCTGCGCGGTCTGCTATTCGTCGTGCGACGTCGTCGCCTGGCGGCCCGACTACCTCGGCCCGGCGGCGCTCAACCGGGCCTGGACGCTCGTCAACGACGTGCGCGATGTCGCCCAGACCGATCGACTGCGCGCCGTCGCCGGCGATGCCGGCTGTCACTCCTGCCATACCCAGGGCTCGTGCACCGAGCGTTGCCCGAAGCAGCTTTCGCCGACGCTCGCCATCGCCGGCCTGAAGCGAACGGCGGCCAGGGCGGCCGTACGAGGCCTGCTGTGAGCGCCGCCGCCGCTGTCGCCTTGGCCCAGGCCAGACGCTGGTATTGGCAGCGCGTCAGCGCCATGGTGCTCGCGGTCTGCGTCCTCGTTCATCTCGGCGTGCTCATCTACGCCGTGCACGGCGGCCTGACGGCCAGCGCCATCCTCGGTCGCACGCAGGGCAATTGGGCCTTCGCGGCGTTCTACGCGGTGTTCGTCATCGCCTGTGCGATCCACGTTCCGGTCGGGCTGGCGAACATCGGCCGCGAATGGTGGGGGCTCGGCGAGCGTGCGGCCGTGTGGTCGGCACGCGGCGCTGCCGTCCTGCTGCTCGCAATGGGCCTGCGCGCGGTCTACGGCGTGGTCGCATGAAGCGCCGCAACGACCAGCGCGCCCGCGCTCATCCGTCGTACTGGGCATTTCTGATGCACCGCCTGTCGGGCCTCGCCCTGGCCCTCTTTCTGCCAATACATTTCTGGGCGCTCGGTCTGGCCCTTCGCGGCCCCTCCGCTCTCGAAGACTTTCTGCGCGTCACCGACCGCGGAATCTTCAAGGCGGCGGAGTGGGGCCTCGTGGTGCTGTTGGCACTGCACATGGCCGGCGGCGTGCGTCTGCTGCTGATCGAATTCGGCAGCGCTTCCGGATTGCGCAAGGACTGGATCGCCGGCGCAGTCGGCTTTGCTGCGGTTGCCGGCCTGGCATTCGCGCTATCGCTTTTCGCCTGAACTTGAGAACTTGAGGACATGGACATGAAGACACGTCGACGCTCGACCCTTCGCGCAACGCTCGCGCTCGCCGCCCTGTGCATCGCCACGCCCTGGAGCACCGCTTCCTTCGCGCAAGACGCCTGGCCGACGAAGCCGGTGCGGCTGGTGGTGCCCTTCGCGCCGGGCGGCTCGACCGACGTGATCGGCCGCATGCTGGCGCAAAAGCTCGGCGAAATATGGGGCCAGACGGTGCTGATCGACAACCGGGTCGGCGCCGGCGGCAACACTGGCGCCGACATCGTCGCCAAATCGGCCGCCGACGGCTACACGCTGTTGCTCGCCTCCGGCAGCATCACGATCAACCCGCACATCTACAAGCACATGCCCTTCGATACCAAGAAGGATCTGGTGCCGATCACCGATGTGGCGAGCGGGCCGATGCTGGTCGTCGTCCCCGACGACTCGCCGGCGAAGACCGTCAAGGACCTGATCGCGATGGCCAAGGCCAAGCCCGGCACGGTGAACTTCGGCTCCGCCGGCGTCGGCAGCCAGGTCCATCTGGCTGGCGAGAATTTCGCCAACGCCGCAGGCATCGACATCGTCCACGTTCCGTACAAGGGCGAGGCGCCCGCCTACACCGACCTGATCGGCCACCAGACGCAGATGATGGTCGGCAACTTCGCCGCCGCGTCGGCCCTGCTCGGCCCGGGTCGCCTTCGCGCCCTCGCCGTCACCGGCAAGGAGCGCTCGCCTTTGCTGCCCGACGTGCCCACCGTCGCCGAGAGCGGCCTGCCCGGCTTCGAGAACACCGGCTGGTTCGGCCTCTTCGCACCGGCCGGCACGCCTCAGGCGATTCTCGACAAGATCCAGCGCGACACGGTCAAGGTACTGGCCGCCAGCGACATCAAGGCCCGCCTCTACGTGCAGGGCATGACGACCGTGGGCAACACGCCGGCCCAGTTCGCCAAGGCCATGGACGACGAGTCGAAGCACTGGGCGGCAGTCGTCAAGAGCCGCAAGCTGAGCGCCAACTGATCGGCCGGGAGACCAGGCGATGAAGATCGATCTGCAGGCGGTGGAAGACGCCGCGAAGGAGCTCTACATCCGCGCTCTGAAGGTGCTGCCGCCCGACATCAAGTCGGGCTTCAGCCGCTTGCAGAAAAGCGAGAGCGGCGCGACGGCACGGCAGATGCTGGCGACGATGGTGATGAACATCGCCGTCGCCGAGCAGACCGACAACCTGCTCTGCCAGGACACCGGCGTGCCGATCTACAACGTCTGGATCGGCAGCGGCGTCGAGGTCGACGGCTACGCACTGAAGCAGGCCGTGCGGCGCGGCTGCGAACGGGCGACGCGCGAGTACCCGCTGCGCAGCTCGGTCGTGCATCCGCTGACGCGCAAGAACGAGCACAGCTCATGTGGCATCGGGGTGCCGGTGATCCACATCGATTTCAGCGACAAGGCCGAGATGCTCGAGATCGAGATGATTCCCAAGGGCAGCGGCTCGGAGAACAACTCGTTCCTGAAGATGGCGATCCCGGCCGAGGGCATCGACGCGATCAAGACCTTCGTTGTCGACTGCGTGCTGGCCGCGGGCGGCAAGACCTGCCCGCCGACCATCGTCGGCGTCGGCCTCGGCGGCACGTCGGATCTGGCGGTGGCCCTGGCCAAGCGCGCGGCAACGCGCGAGCTGGGCAGCCATTGCGCCGATCCCGAAGGCGCCGCGCTCGAAGTGCAACTCTCAGCCGCGGTGAACCAGCTCGGGGTCGGCCCGCAGGGTCTCGGCGGCGACTCGACGTCGTTCGCTGTGCAGATCGAGCTCGCGGCCACGCACATCACGATGAACCCGATCGCGGTGAACATGCAGTGCCATTCGGCACGTCGCGCGCGCGCCAGCTTCACGCCTTCGGGCGTGAGCTACGGGTTTTGAGCGCGATGAATGTTTCGTCGCAAGGGCAGCGCCGTGGTGTCGGGATGCGCTCGCCCCACCGTCCTGATCGAGCGCTGCAGTCACGCCGGGAGCGAACAGCGTCGCTTGCCAGGGACGGTGGCCGGCCGGCGGAGCGAAGTAAAGGAAGAGGGTCGGGGCGAAGCCGCGGCCCGGGGGACATGAGCGGAGTCGGTCGGCCGGCGGCCCTGGCGACAGGCACGGCGGAGCAAACGCACATCGCGCATTGCAGGCCTTGCGAAGCGACGAGGAGCAACTGACATGGCCCACCACGAGCTCGCCATGCCAATCAACGAAGCACAGGCCCGCGCCCTTCGCGTCGACGACACGGTCACCCTGCAGAAAACGCTGTTCGGCATCCGCGACGCGACGCAGATCCACATGTTCGACCGCGGCCGGAAGACGAAATTCGATCTGCGCGGACATGCCGTCATCCACACCGCGCCGAACGTCAAGAAGGTCGAGCCGAGCGCGAAATTTCCGGCGGGCTACGAGGCCATCTGCATCGGCACGACAACTTCCGATCGCATGGAGCGCTTCACGCGGCCCTTGATGACGCAGAACGGCGTTCGCCTGATCATCGGCAAGGGCGGATTGCGTGCCGATTCGGCGGCCGCTTTCGCCGAGCTCGGAGGCGCCTACCTCGCGATTGTCGGCGGCACGGCGGCGCTCGAGACGACCTGGATCGAGCAGATCGAAGACGTCGACCTCGACGACCTCAATCCCGAGTCGCTCTGGAAATTCCGCGTTCGCGATTTCGGGCCGCTGCTCGTTGCCATGGACAGCCACGGCGGCAGCCTCTACAGCGTCGTCACCGACGAGGCGCAATCACGCCGCGCCAAGGTCCTCGCGAGCTTGGGCGTGAAGACCTGACGTGAAGCGCCTGCAGACCGACATCCTCATTCTCGGTGCCGGCGGCGCAGGCCTCTTTGCGGCGCTGCATGCGCACCAGACGGCGCCGGAGCTCTCGATCACCGTCGCGGTGAAAGGCCTGCTCGGAAAGTGCGGCTGCACTCGCATGGTCCAGGGCGGCTACAACGTCGCGCTCGCCGCGGGCGATTCGGTCGAGCGCCACTTCATGGACACGATCGAGGGCAGCAAGTGGTTGTCCGACCAGGACCTGGCCTGGACGCTCGTGACGAAAGCGGTCGAGCGCGTGCACGAGCTCGAGAACGAGCTCGGCTGCTTCTTCGATCGCAACCCCGACGGCACCGTGCACCAGAAGGCGTTCGCCGGGCAGACCTTCGATCGCACCGTGCACAAGGGCGACCTCACCGGAATCGAGATCATGAACCGGCTGTCGGAGCAGGTCTGGGCGCGTGGCATCGGCCGGCTCGAAGAGCATCGCGCCATCGAGCTCGTCAAGTCGACCGATGGTCGCTCGTTGGCCGGCGTGCTGATGATTGACATGCGCGACGGCGCCTTCGTCTTCGTCCAGGCCAAGGCGGTGCTTCTCGCCACCGGCGGCGGCCCGACCATGTACAAGTACCACACGCCCTCGGGCGACAAGACCTGCGACGGCCTGGCGATGGCGCTGCGCGCCGGCCTGCCGCTGCGCGACATGGAGATGGTGCAGTTCCACCCGACCGGCCTGCTCGCCGGCACCGACACGCGCATGACCGGCACCGTGCTCGAAGAAGGTCTGCGCGGCGCCGGCGGTTACCTGCTGAATGGCGAGAAGCAGCGCTTCATGGAGCGCTACGACCCGCGCCTCGAGCGCGCTACGCGCGACATCGTTTCGCGCTCGATCTATTCCGAGATGCGCGCCGGCCGCACTTCGCCGAACGGCGGTGTCTACATCCAGATGTCGCACCTCGGCGCCGACAACGTGCGGCGTCAGTTCAAGGGCATGGTCGAGCGCTGCGACGATTGCGGCTTCGACCTCGCCGGCGACCTGGTCGAGGTGGTGCCGACGGCGCACTACATGATGGGCGGCGTCGTCTTCGGCGCTGACTGCAGCACGCCCTTGCATGGCCTTTTCGCGGCAGGTGAAGACACCGGCGGCGTGCACGGCGCGAACCGGCTCGGTGGCAACGGCGTGGCGAATTCCACCGTGTTCGGCGGCATCGCCGGCGATCGCATGGCCACATGGGTGCGCAGCGAAGGCACGTGGGCCGCGTCCGACGAAGCGGCGATCGCCGCAAGCGTCGCGCAGCACGAAGCGCCGTTCGCGAATCCGGCCGGCAGCCTCGAGCCGATCCGCGAGGCGCTCTTCGATTGCATGTGGAACGACGTCGGCATCCTGCGCACCGCCGAAGGCTTGCAGCGGGCCATCGGCACGCTCGCCAATCTCGACGCGCAGCTCGCGCGCACCGGCGTGGCCGATGGCGATCGCGCCTTCAACCTGAGCTGGCACGACTGGCTGAACCTGCAGAGCCTGATCGCCGTGAGCCGCGTGATCGCCACTTCGGCGCTGGCACGGGAAGACTCGCGCGGTGCGCACTTCCGCGAAGACCATCCCGAGACGAGTGATTTGGCCAGCTCGAGCTACATCGTCGTCAGCCAACGCGGCAACACGCTCGACATCCGGCGCGAGCCGGTGCGTTTCACACGCGTCGTGCCGGGGCAGACCGTCATCGCGCAATAGAAGAGGAGGAGCGAACCCCATGAAGCCCATCGGAAGAGTTCTCGCCGCCGGGCTCGTCGCCGCCGCGGCGCTGTCCGCTCACGCGCAAAGCCACGCGTACCCCGACCATCCCATCACGCTGATCGTTCCCTTCAGTGCCGGCGGCGATGCCGACGTGGCGGCACGCAGTCTCGCCGTCGTCGCGCAGCAGGCGCTGGGCCGGAGCCTGGTGCCGACGAATCGGGCCGGCGCCAGCGGCGCGATCGGCTCGATGATTGTGCGCAACGCCAAGCCCGACGGCTACACGCTGCTGCTCGCGCGCGTCGGCTCGCAGGTCGTGCTGCCGGCGCTGCAGCCGACGGTCGGCTACAAGTGGAACGACTTCACCCTGCTCGGCCTGCTCGAGCTCAACCCGGTCGTCTGCGTGTCGCGCGCCGACTCGCCGATCCGCTTCATGAAGGATCTCGTCGACGCGCTGCGCGCCCGGCCGGGCAAGCTCAACTACAGCACCTCGGGCGCCGCCACCATCCTGAACTTCGGGCCGCAATTGCTGTTCGATGTGCTCAAGCTCGGCAAGGATGCGGCCGTGCAGATCGCCTACAAGGGCGGCAGCGAGGCGGCGCTGGCGGTGCT
>JBDTIO010000336.1:0-5570 GCA_039936375.1 Caldimonas sp.
AGACGATCGTCTTCTTCTGACCTACAGGAGCCCGGCTCGCTTCACCGCGCGATAGCGATTGACGAGGTCGATCGCCAGGCGTTGCGGCTCGACGTCGAGCAGCAAGGCATCGCGCCCCGCGAGCCGGCGAAACGCCGCGTCGCGTGACTGGGCGAACAGATGCGAGCCGGCGACTTCGATCGCGTCTTTCTCGACCACGAGCGGCTGCTCGGCGATCTCGCGCAGGGCCCGCTCGCGTAGGCTGGCGACGAGCACGAGATGGCGAGTACGCATGAGCTTCAAAGCCGAGCCCAGCTCGTCGCCGTCTTCCTCGCGGAAGTTGGTGAGCAAGACGACGAGCGAGCGCTTGGTCTGCGCCTTCATCAGGTCGGTCGCGGCGAGGCGATAGTCGGGCTGGGTCCGCTGCGGCTCGACGTCGTGCAAGGTCGCGATCATCGAATTCAACGAGCGAACGCCCTTGCGCGGCGCGATCAGACGCGTCTGCGCGGCGCCGCCGCCGAAGGTCATTGCGCCGACCTCGTCGCCTTCTTTGAGCGCCACGTAGGCGAGCAGCATCAGCGCGTCGAGCGCGGCGTCGAAGTGGCTGGCGTGGCGCGACGCGGCGCCTTCATCGGCGCGCATGCGCCGGCCGCAGTCGAGCAGGAAAACGACGCGCTGGTCGCGTTCGTCCTGGTATTCGCGCACGATCGGCTTGCCATGGCGCAGCGTCGCCTTCCAGTCGACGTCGCGAATGGCGTCGCCCGGGCGGTAGTCGGCGAGCTGCTTGAAGTCGGTGCCGCTGCCGCGCATCGGGTAGCTCTTGATGCCGATCTCCGACAGGCGCCGGTCACCGGCGAGCCAGGCGTAGCCGGCCACGGCGGCGAAGTTCGGATAGACGCGCAGCGTCGCCTCGCCGCCGAGCCGATGCCGCATCTCGAACAGGCCGAAGACGCTGCGAACACGCACCTCGGCCGGCGCGAACACGGCGGTGCCGCGACGGGTCGGCCGGACCCGATATTGCAGCGCCGTGATCGAGTGCCGCGGCGCCAGCGTCGTCGCCGGCAGTCCGCTCACCTCGAAGCTCGTGTCGACATGTTCGTAGAGGCTGACCTGCCAGTCGCGCGCGCCTTCATTGACGAGCGAGCCGCCGAGCGGACGGTCAACGCCGACGGCGAGTGCCGGCGGCAGCGCGCGCTGCCAGCGCAGCGGCATCGCGAGCCAGACGCGCCGAGTGATCGCCACGTCGGTGATGGCCAGCAGCAGCCATGCCGCCGCGACCGCGCTCGCCGCAACGTCGACGCGCTGCAGCGGCACGCCGAGCAGCAGCGCCGCTGCCGCGACGGCGGCCATCGCCGCCAGCGAAGCGATGCCGGCGCGCGTCGGCAACAACGGAAGCTGCATCGGCGGTGGGCCCTAGAGGCGCGGCGCGACCACGGCGTCGAGCAAGGAGGAGAGCAGCTCGTCGACGCGGCGGCCTTCGAGCTGTGCATCCGGCGCCAGCAGGACGCGATGGCGCAGCACCGGAAGGGCGCAGCGCTTGATGTCGTCGGGCGTGACGAAGTCGCGCGCGTCGAGCAGGGCGGCGGCGCGGGCGGCGCGCACCAGCGCGATGGCGCCGCGCGGCCCGCTGCCGGCGGCCAGTCCGAGGCCGCTGCGTGTCGCGCGAACGATGCGCACGGCGTAGTCGACGACCCGCTCGTCGACGTGCACCCGCGACGCCAGCCGCTGCAGGCCGAGCAAGGTCTGGCCATCGATGCATTCGTTGACTTCACCGAGCGGCAGCTGATCGCCGGCGCGATGATCGGTGGTGCGCACGACGATGGCCACTTCCTCGGCCTGCGGCGGATAGCCGATCTCGACCTTCATCAGGAAGCGGTCGAGCTGCGCCTCCGGCAGCGGATAGGTGCCTTCGGTGTCGACCGGGTTCTGCGTCGCCAGGACGATGAAGGGTCGCTCGAGCGGCAAGGTCTCGCCTTCGAGACTGACCTGGTATTCCTGCATCACTTCGAGCAGCGCGCTCTGCGTCTTGGCCGGCGCGCGATTGATCTCGTCGGCGAGCAGGATGTTGGTGAAGATCGGGCCGCGCCGGATGCGCAACGCGAGCGCCGCGTTGGCGCCGGTGCCTGTCGCGTCGAGCACCGCATGGCCGGTGATGTCCGAGGGCAGCATGTCGGGCGTGAACTGGATCCGCGCGTAGCGCAGGGCGACTGCCTTGGCCAGGGCGCGCGCCAGCAGGGTCTTGCCGAGCCCGGGCACGCCCTCGATCAGCACATGGCCCGAGGCGACGAGTGCGACCAGCAATTGCTCGATCGGTTCGCGCTGGCCGACCATCGCCTTTGCGATTTCGTCGCGCAGGCGGCGCAGATGTTGGCCGGCTTCGGCAAGCTCTTGGGTGTCGATGGTGCTCATGGCGTCAGGTGGAGTGCGTGAGTGGGTCGGGCCGCGCTGCGCGGGCTTCTGGCAGGAGCGAGCGTCGTGCGCGTTCGAGCTCGGCGATGGCGGCGCCGAGTCCCTGGCGCCGCTTCGGCATCCGCATCGCGCTCGCCAGGGCGGCCGGGTCGCTGCCGCTGCGCTGGCCGATCGCCTGCGCCCGATCGGCGAGAGTCGGCAACGTGGCGAAGTCGGCAATCGTGCGCGTCGCCGCAGCGTCGAGCGCGCGTAGCGTCGCCCGGTGCAGGGCTTCGCCGCGGCCGGCCGCGACGAAGGCCGCGGTGCGCCGGATCTGCTCGCCGATCGAGCGTCGCGCCGCCCCAGGCTCGACGGCCAAGGGGCCGAACCTCGGGCCGCCGCGCCAGAGCGCCAGTCCGAGTGCGGCCAGCGCCAGCAACAGCGCCGGCCTGCCCGCGGACCAGAGGGCCTGGAAAAAGGGCGTTCGCGCTTCCTCGTCGACGAACCAGACAGCGTCGCCGGGGCGCAGATCGAGCGCCGCCGCGAAGGCCAGTGCGCCGTCGTCGGCAACGATGCCCTTGTTGGCGAAGGCGCCGCGCAGGACGCTGACGGTGACGCTGCCCTGGCCGACGCCAACACGCGCCATGCGGGTGCCCGCCACGTCGCCGATCGACCATTGCGGCGCGACGAGGCTCTTCAGGCGCGTCGCGGCGAAGCCGCAAACGCGATAGCTCCGCGCTGGCCCGAACGCGGGCTGCACCGAGTCGGGCTCGCTGACGACGCGGCAGCGCTCGACACGAGGCCGCAGTGTGGTGAGGCTCGGCTCCGCAGCGGAGGCCGCTGTCGATTCGTCGTCGACATTGCGTACGGGTGCCCAGGCGGGCACGAATTGCTCGCGGAAAAAAGGCATCTCGGCGAAGACGAGCCGGCCGCCGCTCTGGACCCAGCGCTTCAGCGCGGCATCGCGCCCGGGGAACATGTTCCAATGCGACGAGCTGAGAAAAAGCGTCGCCGCGGCAGGCGGCAACTTGTCGAGGCTGCGCGGCGAAACGACATTGCCACCGAGCCTCTTCACCAGCGACTTGGCGGCGTAGAAGCGATCGCGTGCCGCTTCATTTTTCGCCAGCGTCGGCACCTCGATGTCGACCCACTCGCTCGCGCTGCGCAGCCAGACCGCACCGGCCACCAGCAGCGCGATGGCGCCCAGCGTCCACCAACGGGTCGGCGTCATCGTCATGACTCGGCGGCGGGAGCGGCGACGCCGGCCGGCAGCATGCGATCGAACTCGTCGCAAAGCGCGAGCACGGTCGCCGTCTCGAGCGGGCGATTGCCGTAGACCGCGATCTGCCAGGCAAGCACGAGACGGGCGACGAAGGCGCTACGTTCGGCCGGCAGGGTGGCGCGGGCCAGTCGAACGCAGTCGCCTTCGGTGCTCGCATCGTCGATCGGCACCGCAAGCGAATGGACCAGCCGGGACAAGCTGCCTCGATAGAGAAGCGAGAGCGCGGCGCGGCGCTCGCCCGCGAGCCAGGCGGCTCGCACGGCGGCACCGATGTCGGCGGGCAGGCTCTCCGGTCGGACATCGAGCTCGCGTACATGGCTGGGCAGCCGCGCTCCGGCCCGCAGCGCCGCATCGCCGCGCACGGCCAGCCAGCGCCGCGCGCCGACGAGCAACGCCGCGAGCGCGGCCGCGCCGCCGAGCCAGACGAGCAGCCGGCCACCCTCGGCCAGCCAGCGCGCGAAGTCCACCAGCCACGGCTCGGGCGACGCCGAGGCCGGCTTCGTCTTGTCGTCGCGCTTGAGGCGCCAGATGCGCTGCTTATGCATGCCGCCCATGTCGGGGTCGGCCCGGATCGCCGAGGCGGCCGCTTCGACGGCGACGATGCTGATCGGTGCAGGTCGCGCTGCCGATACGACTTCAGCGGCCGCGGCCGCCAATGGCGCGGCGAAGGCTGCGGCAACGACGCAGCATCGGCACCAGCTGCTCAGGTCAAAGGGCGAAGGCAACGCGAAACTCCTGCTCGATGTCCCACGCTTCGAGTTCGACGCGGCGGTTCAGGTACATGGCGAAGCCGGCGCCGACGAAGAAGGGCTCGACGATGCCGACGGCGAGCGCATAGGACAGGAACTGCAGGATCGGCAGCCAGGCTCCCGAGCCGGTGTAGAAGATGCCGACCCAGTCGTTGCGATCGTCGATGGTGGTGAACCACATCGGCAGCACCGCCACGCCGATGGTGATGAACGACTCGACCGAAGCGAACGCGCTTTGCATCGCCAAGGCGGCGCCGCGATGGTTCTGCAGGATCTGCTTCACCCGCTTGCGCCGCTCGGCGCCACGCTGGCCTTCGAGCTGCTGCACCGGTTGCACGTAGGAGCGCCAGGGCGAGAGGCGGCGAATCGTCAACGTGGCCAGCAGATCGCGAAACCAGACTTCTTTCCAGACGACGACGAGATCGGCGAAGCGCGTCTCTTCGCGGAAGGCGGCGCGAGCGAGGATGAAAAGGAGCGAGCGGTCGAGCCAGGGCTTGATGCAGATCAGGAGCAGGTAGGAGCAGCCGATGCCCCAAGGCAGGACGGCGGCGGCGACGAGCACGGCGAATGCGTGGACCGGCAGGAAGCTTCGCCAGACAGAGCGCGCGTTCGCGCCGACGAGGCGCACGCCGAGGTCGGCCGCCTCGAACATGGTGCGCCGCGACAGGCCGATGCCGATGGCTTCGACCTTCATTCGCGACGCGGCCTTCCCTGGAATACGAAATAGGCGATGACGGCGACCCAGCAGGCACCGCCGACGGCGAACTTCACGTTCGGCTCGACCCAGCGGGCCGAGGACCAGAAGGCCTCGAGCGCGGCAGCGACGAACAGCATCGCCGTGATGCCGTAGACAAGGACGATGGCTTGCCGGGCGGCCTGCTGCAGTGCGGCCAGCCGCGTGCGCCGGCCGGGCGCCAGCAGCGAGCGCCCGAGAACCAGCCCGGCGGCGCCGGCGAGGACGATCGCGGTGAGCTCGAAGGCGCCGTGCGTGACGACGAAGGAATAGAAGTTTTGGCCGTCGCCGCGCGAGGTCAGGTAACCGGCGACGCTGCCGGCCATGATGCCGTTGAGGGCGAGCGTGACGAGACTGCCGATGCCGAAGAAAAGACCGCCGGCGAAACACTGGAAGGCGATGCCGACGTTGTTGCGGATGTAGTGGCCGAACATGGCCC
>JBDTIO010000337.1:0-8385 GCA_039936375.1 Caldimonas sp.
CGAGCATCGGCAATTTCGCTCCCGAAGAAGCGCTTGCCTTCTTGCGCCGGGTGCGGGCCCGGGCCGACGGCGGCGGGCTCCTGATCGGTGTGGACCTCATCAAGCCGAGCGCCGTGCTCGAGGCGGCTTACGACGACGCGCTCGGCGTCACCGCCGCGTTCAATCTCAACGCGCTGCGCCATTTGAACGCGGCCATCGGCACCGACTTCGAGCCGACGCAATGGCGCCACGTCGCCTTTTTCGATGCCGCGCGTTCGCGGATCGAGATGCACCTGGAAGCGCGCGCCGCGCTCGAAGTTTCATGGCCCGGCGCGACGCGGCGTTTTGCCGCAGGCGAGCGCATCCACACCGAGAACTCGTGCAAATACACGCTCGAAGGCTTCACCTCGTTGCTCGAGAAAGCCGGTTTCGCGACACGGAATCGCTGGACCGACGACAAAGACTGGTTCGCCGTGTTCTGGGCCGCGGCCTGACTCCTGCGTGTCGCGCGCCGATCAACGCTCGGCCAGGAACTTCAACAACCTCGTCTGAGATGCGCGCCGCGCCGCGGCATTGCCGCCGATGTGAACGCCCTGCCCCCGATTGACGCCGTTCGGCACGTCCTTCCTGATGTGCACCGGCGCCTCGCCGTCGAAGTCGTGATAAGCGCCGGGGTAGACCTCGATCTCCGGTTTCGGCTCGCCGGCGACACGGACCAGGACGCGACACGGCGCGGCCGGCGTCCAGTCGTCGGCCTGGCCGATCAGAATCAGGAGCGGCGCGGCCGGCTCGTAGCCACGCTTCAGGTCGGCTTCGCACCCTGGATAAAAGGCGACGGCGAACGCCGCCTTGGCCAGGGCCGCGCCGACGTCAGGATGGCGAAGGTTGGTCGCCGCGAGCACGGTGCTGCCGCCGTTCGACCAGCCGACGATGCCGATCTTCTTCGCATCGACGTCCGGCCGCTCGGCGAGGTAGGCGATGGCGCCGAGCGCATCGAGGCGGCGATTGGCCTGCGTCACCCGCCGCTTGCCGATCCGCTGCGTGCAAAGCTCGGTCTCGTAGCGCGGCGTCAGCGAATCGACGACGAGCACGTGATAGCCGGCGGCGTTGAAGAGCGCCGCATAGTCGCGCATGCGCTTGTTGAGCTCGTGGCGCCGATCGTAGATGCCGCCGCAACCGTGGAACAGCGCGATCGCAGGCGCCGGCGACGCGGTCGCGGGGAACCAGAGCGCTGTGAGAACGATGGGCGCGCTCGCCTCGCCGTCGAGACTGGGAAACGAGACGCGCTCTTCCGCCTGCGCCGACACGAACATCGCCGCAACGACGATACCGGCCAGCCGGCGCCACCCGCTCGGCCGTTCACGCATCGTCGGCGGGCCGCGGTTGGATCGAGGGCGGATCGGGGTGGATGCGTGCCATCGCGAAGGCATCGACATAGCGACCGTCGCGCATCGCGTAGCCACGATGGCGGCCTTCCGTCTCGAAGCCGAACTTGCGATAGAGGGCGATCGCCGGTGCATTGTCGACGTACACCGAGAGCTCGATGCGCAGCACGCCCATCCATCGGTCGGCGTAGTCGCACATCGCCTGCATGAGTGCCGAACCAACACCCTCACCTTGCGCTTCGGGCGCCACCGAGATGCCGATCGCGGCAACGTGGCGGCGGCGCAGCGCCGGGGCGACCGGATGCAGCCCGCAGGTGCCGACGATGTCGCCACCCCGCTCGGCGACCAGCAGCAGGTCGTGCTTGCCGGACGCGGTGCTGTCGACGAGACGCGTTCGCCACATCTCCTCGTTGGCATGCGGCATCTGCATCAGGCCGGGAAAGACCGCCGGGTCGCCCATGATGCGGGCGTAGGCGGCCGCATCGGCCGGGGTGGCGCGGCGGATCGCGATCGTCACGGCGTTCCGTCCCTTCGGCTTGCGGCGTAGTGGAGGAAGAGCTCGTCGCCCGCCTGCTCGCTCGCCAGCAGGCGAAGGCGCCGCAGGTTCGCAAAATCGAAACCCGTGCCGTCGACCAGGCTCGGCGCTTCACCGCCGACGACCAGGGGACAGAGAGTGACGTGCATCTCGTCGAGCGCATCGGCGGCAAGGAACTGGAACAGCAAGTTGCCGCCGGCCTCGACGAGCAGGCGCTCGACGCCGCGCCGAGCGATCTGCTCGAGCAGCCAAGGGATCGGCAAGTGCGTGCCCTCGCCGCTCCAGCCTTCCGCCTCTGCGGGAAAGTCAGGGCGCAACGACGCGGCGTGGGTCAGGAACAAGGGGCGGATCGCGGTGTCGCCGAGAAACTCCGGTGTCAGCGGCACGTCGAGCTGGCGCGTCACGACGACATTCCACGGCCGGCCGCGCAGGCTCGCCCGATCAGCGAGATCAGGCAGCGCTGGATGCGGCCAGTTGCGAAAGGTGGCGCCACCGACCAGCACGGCGTCGGCTTCGGCGCGCAGGCGGCTCATGCGCGCGTGGTCGCGCGGCGAGCCGAAAAAGTGGAACCGACCCTCGCGCGTGTTGATGCGCCCGTCGAGCGAGATCGCGGTATTGCTGACGACCTTCATCGGCCTCGCGTGATCCGCACGCCGGCCCATTCGAGCCCCTGCACTGGCGGCCGCTTCTTCACCGAAACCGTGACGTGATCGACCAGCGGATTCTTCAGCACCACGGCGGCCAGCTCCTCGGCGACGCGCTCGATGAGCAGGAACTCGCGGCCCTGCACCGCATCGATCAATTCGCCGGCCAGCCGATAGTCGACGGTCTTCTCGAGATCGTCGGCGATGCCGGCATCGCGAAGCCTGGGGCAGAAAAGATGCAGCTCGACCCGCAGCGATTGCGGCGTCGCCCGTTCTGGGTCGGTGCAGCCGACCCGGCACGGCACCTCGAGCCCCTCGAGAAAAAGCTCATCCATCACTTTTGCCCCCCGCTCGCGACTGCCGTGGCAGCGCTGCCTCCGAAGGGGCACGACCGGGTTTGGGAGCGGCCCGGCGCCCAGTCACGCACGCTCCTCGACCCAGCCGCGCACCGAAGCCAGCGCCTCGCCGAGGCGCGAAGCATCGTTGCCACCGGCCATCGCCATGTCGGCCTTGCCACCGCCCCTGCCGCCCACTTGCTGGGCGACGAAGTTGACCAGCTCGCCGGCCTTGATACGCGAGGTGCTGTCGGCGGTGACGCCGGCGGCGATCTGGACCTTGGCGCCATCGGCCGCGGCGAGAACCACGACGGCCGTCTTCAGCTTGTCCTTCAGCTTGTCGAGCGTCTCGCGCAGCGTCTTCGCGTCGGCGCCATCGAGGCGCGCCGCCAGCACCCTCAGTCCCTTCACGTCGACGGCCTGGGCCGCGAGGTCGCCGCCCTGGGCCGAAGCGAGCCGGCCCTTGATTGCCGTCATTTCCTTTTCGAGCGCACGCACGTGCTCGAGCACCTGGGCCATCCGCGCCGGCACCTCGGCAGGCGCGGCGCGCAAGGCCGTGGCGAGGCGGTGCAAGGTCTCTTCGAGCGACTGCAGATAGGCCAGCGCGTTGTCGCCGGTGACGGCCTCGACACGGCGAATCCCGGCGGCGACGCCGCTCTCGGCGATGATCTTGAAGAGACCGATGTCGCCGGTGCGCTCGACGTGCGTGCCGCCGCAGAGCTCGCGGCTCGTGCCGATGTCGAGAACGCGAACCTCGTCACCGTATTTCTCGCCGAACAGCATCATTGCGCCGAGCTTTTGCGCTTCGTCGATCGGCATGACGCGAACGTTCGTGGCATGGTTCTCGAGGATCTCCGCATTCACGAGCTTCTCGACGCTGCGAATCTGGTCGTCGCTGAGCGGCGCGTTGTGCGCGAAGTCGAAGCGCGTCTTGTCGGCGTCGACCAGCGAGCCCTTCTGCTGCACGTGCTCGCCGAGAACTTCGCGAAGCGCCTTGTGCATGAGATGGGTCGCGCTGTGGTTGCGCACGGTACGGGCGCGGCGCTCGACGTCGACCTTGGCGCTGACCCGGTCGCCGACCTTGATCTCGCCCTCGACGATGCGGCCCTCGTGGCCGAACACCGCTGCCTGGATCTTCACCGTGTCCTCGACCAACATTCGCGAGGTCGCATTGCGCAGCTCGCCCTTGTCGCCAACCTGGCCGCCGGACTCGGCGTAGAACGGCGTGTGGTCGAGAATGACCACCGCGCCGTCGCCGGCCGCCGCCGAGCTCGAGGCACTACCGTCGACGTAGACGGCGACGACGCGGGCGCTCTCATGCGTCAGCGCCTCGTAGCCGTGGAAAGTGGTCGCTGCGCCGGCGTACTCGAGCCCTTGCGCGACCTTGAACTTGCCGGCCGCCCGGGCCTGCTCGCGCTGCTTGGCCATCGCCACGTCGAAGCCCGTCGTGTCGACGCCGACGCCACGTTCGCGGCAGACGTCGGCGGTGAGATCGAGCGGGAAGCCGTAGGTGTCGTGCAGCTTGAACGCGACCTCGCCGCTCAGCATGCGGGCGCCTTGTGCCGGCAGCGCAGCGATCGCCGTCTCCAGGATCTCCATGCCGTTGGCGATGGTCTGGAAAAAGCGCTCTTCTTCCTGGCGCAGCACGTCGGTGGCGCGCGGGCCGTCGCGGCGCAGCTCGGGATAGGCATCACCCATTTCCGCGGTGAGATCGGCGACGAGCTTGTGGAAGAAGGGCTTCCTCGCGCCGAGCTTGTAGCCATGGCGGATGGCGCGCCGGGTGATCCGGCGCAGCACGTAGCCGCGCCCTTCGTTGCCCGGAATCACGCCGTCGACCACGGTGAACGCGCAGGCGCGAATGTGGTCGGCGATGACCTTCAGCGACGGCGATTCGCGGTCGCAGTCGCCGCCGCCGGCGGCATCGACCACGCGCTTGGCCGCCGCCAGTAGCGTCACGAACAGGTCGATCTCGTAGTTCGAATGCACGTGCTGCAGCACCGCGGTCAGCCGCTCGAGGCCCATGCCGGTGTCGACGCTCGGCTTCGGCAGCTTGTGCATCACGCCCGCATCGTCGCGGTTGAACTGCATGAAGACGTTGTTCCAGATCTCGATGTAGCGGTCGCCGTCTTCATCGGGCGAGCCCGGCGGGCCGCCCGGAATCTCCGGGCCGTGGTCGTAGAAGATCTCGCTGCACGGGCCGCACGGGCCGGTGTCGCCCATCATCCAGAAGTTGTCGGACGCATAGCGGGCGCCTTTGTTGTCGCCGATGCGGACGATGCGCTCGGCCGGCAGGCCGATCTCGTTCTTCCAGATGTCGTAGGCCTCGTCGTCCTCGGCGTAGACAGTAGCCCAGAGCCTGTCCTTCGGCAGCTTGTAGACCTCGGTCAGCAGCTCCCAGGCGAACTTCAGCGCGTCCTTCTTGAAGTAGTCGCCGAAACTGAAGTTGCCGAGCATCTCGAAAAAAGTGTGGTGGCGCGCCGTGTAGCCGACGTTCTCGAGGTCGTTGTGCTTGCCACCGGCGCGAATGCACTTCTGCGAGCTCGTTGCCCGCAGGTAGGGCCGCTTGTCGAAACCGAGAAAGACGTCCTTGAACTGGTTCATCCCGGCATTGGTGAAGAGCAGCGTCGGGTCGTCGCCGGGAACGACGGGGCTCGAGGGCACGATGGCGTGGCCCTTCGACGCGAAGAAATTCAGGAACGTGGAACGGATTTCAGAGGCTTTCATCGGCACTCGGGTTCGCGGGAGAAGGCTGCGTCGGGCGCGGCGAGGCTGCAATGGTAGGCGCTGGGGCGTCCAGCCTGCGTGGCGGGGCCACTCTGGCGGCCGGTGTCTCAGCTCTCGTCGTTGGCGGCAGCGCGCATCGCCCCGGCCGGCTCCTGCACCGCCGTGCCGCTACCGGGGGCCATCGGCGGCGCCACCGCGGCGAGCGCCAGGGCGCGGCGCAACAGGCGATCGGCCTGGCTGCCGTCTTGCGGGTAGTGGGCAATGCCAACGGCGACAGCGACGGCAAGCTCGGCACCGCCGATCTGGAAGGGAGCGACGAGCCCGCCGGCGAGCTTGTCGGCGACGCGCGCCGCGTCGGAGGGCGACAGCACGGCGCCGAGAAGGACCACGAAGGAGTCGTCGTCGACCGACGCGACGACATCGCTCGCCCGGACCGCGGCTCGCAAGCGGACCGCGATCTTGCGTCGAAGCAGCCCGGCGTCGCTTTCAGCTTCGAGAGCGGCGGGTGCCTCGACGCGCAAGGCCAGCACGGCCATCGGCGCCGGCTCGCGCTCACGCAATGCGAGCAACTGGCTCAAATGCTCGACCAGCTGCTGCCGATGCGGCAGGCCGGTGGCCGGGTCGGTCGCATAGGCGGGCTGTCTGCCCTCGAGACGACGGCGCCGCTCGATGGCGAAGCGCAGGCGGCGCCAGCCGGCCACACCGGCCAGTTCGTCGGGGGCAAGCACGTCGTCGGCACCGCGGCGCAGCCAGCCGAGCGCGTGCTCGGCATCGGGCAGCGTCACGACGGCGACGAGTGCCGCGCGCGCCGCGATGGCCTCGACCTCCGCGGCCGAGACGACGACGCTCGGCGTGTCGAGAACGATCGCGTCATAGGGCTCGTTACCGGCCAGCATGGCCTGGGCATCGGCCAGCGTGGCGGCGCGATCGGTCGTCGCCATCGCGTCGCCGACGGGTGCAGCGAGCGAATCGAGCTGCGGCGTCGCGCCGATCAGGAGAAGTCGAAGCGGAGAGCTCATCGCGGTGGGACCGGAAGGGGCCCGCGGCTGGCGCGCGACGGCGCCGGCTCGCGGCAGCCCCGCTGCCCCGGATCCGGCTATTTGCCGCGCGTCGCTGTGGCGCTGTTCGGCGCCGTACGCCGCGCCGAAGACCGCCCCGAAACGTCAGCGGGTGTCACGGCGGATTCGTTGTAGGTGGTGCCCGAAGTGCGAGAGTCGAGGCTCCGGAAGAGCGGCGACGCATCGATCGCGGACACCGAGCGCGCGCCGGCTGCCGGCGTGAAGCCGAACGATGCGAAGACCTGACTCTCGCCGCTGGTGAGCAGGTCGGGACAGCCGGTCTCGTCGGCGATCATGGTCAGGTGGCCGCCGGCGAATCGCCCGCGCAAGCCCTCGGAGATCGGTCGCGACAAGTCGACCGGGGAGATCGTCGATCGATAGACGAGCTGGTTCTGGGCCGAGTAGACGAAATAGCAGTTTGCCGAGGCGAAGGTCGGCACGGCAGCGAGGCACAAGGTGCCGACAACGGAGATCAAGGCTTTCATGAGATGCGCTCCTCGAACGAATAGCGTGACTTTACGGCGACTTTCGCCCGTTGACCGGCGTCGGCGTGCGCATCTTCGTCTTGCCGAAGACGCGCGGCGGTGGCGCGGCCTCGGCTTCCGTGCGCTGCGACGGTGCTCGCTGGCCGTCGACCTGTATCACGAGCCGCCCCCCGCTCGCGCCGAGCCCGAGACACGGCGACTGTTGAAAGACCTGCACGCCATTGACCGGACACTTGAAGATCTGAGCCGATGCCGACGATGCAGCGAATAGGGCGGCCAAGCCGCAACTCCATCTCAGGAGCGAACGCCGACCCATCTGCTGTTTTTTCTGCGACGATCGTGCACTCTAGGCGCGCTGCGCTGTCGAGTGGTGTCCGGCTTCGTGAAGATGACACGCTCAATGCGCGATCGTGCCCATCGTGGCCCTTCGGACCGCGCGATGGACTCCGGTTCGCCGCGATCGACCCGCTCCGTGGAGACCGGATCGGCGTCGTTCATGAAACCCTGTCCACCCTGTTCGGCAACCGCGGCGCGCAAGGGCGTCTCGCCCTGTTAACGTACGCTGCAGCCAAGGTAAGCGACGGGGTACGAGTGGAGTCCAGGGCCAGCGACAGCGCAGAAGACATTGCCAGCGACGTGGCGGCCGTGGGTCGCATCGAGGCCGTGCCGACCCTGCTGCGCGTGCTGTGCGACACCACTGGCATGGGCTTTGCGGCGGTGGCTCGCGTCACCGACGGTACCTGGACGGCCTGCGCCGTGCATGACGACATCGCGTTCGGCCTGAAGGCGGGCGGCCAGCTCGATGTCCACAGCACACTGTGCAAGGAGGTGCGCGCCACTCGCCTGCCGGTCGTCATCGACCAGGCCAGCGCCGATCCGCTCTACCGTGCCCATCACACTCCACGCTTCTACGGAATCGAGAGCTACATCTCGGTGCCCATCGTCCTCGACGACGGCGAGTACTTTGGCAACCTTTGCGCCATCGATCGGCGCCCGGCAAAAGCGACCGACCCACGGGTGATCTCGATGTTCACGCGCTTTGCCGAGTTGATCGGCCATCAGCTCGACGGCGAGCGGAAGCAGGAGAAAACGCAGACCGACCTGTTCGAGGCACAGGCCAACGGCGAATTGCGCGAACAGTTCATCGCCGTCCTGGGCCACGATCTGCGCAGCCCGCTTTCCGCCATTGCGGCATGCAGCCAGCTACTCCAGCGCAAGACCAAGGAGCCCGACACGGCGA
>JBDTIO010000338.1:0-15232 GCA_039936375.1 Caldimonas sp.
AAGCGCCGCGTGGCCATAGCCACGGCGACGGTGGCTTGGCGCGACGTCGTAGCCGATGTGGCCACCGCTGGTTGACAGGAACGGCGTGTCGATGGTGTGGCGCATGCGGGCGACGCCGACGACGCTCTTGCCGGCCATGAGCCATCGGTGCGTGCACGGCACCCAGCCATCACGAAGACTCAGGCCTCGCTCCTCGTCCGTGAGACTGCGAACGTATACCGCGAAGTTTGCCCGTGCCGGCGCATAGAACTCTGCATTCGATGGGTCGCTCGCCTCGAAGTCCGAAAGCATGACGAGAAATGCGCGCTCGTGCTCTTCCGATGGCGGCACGGCCCGAACAACCAAAGCGGGCCTGGCGTTTGACATGAGGCGCAGTCCAAGGCGCACGACGCGGGCTTGGGGCGGTTACCTCGACGGAGGGTCAGGCCTCACGCTTTGCGTGCGAGAAGTGCCCACAGGAAGCTTCTTCCGAAGACGCTGCTGTGCGGACCCTGTTCGTGCATCGGACGAACGACATGGATGCGCATCGACTTCGACCAGAACTCACGCAATTGCTCCTCGGTGTAGCCCAGGCCGCCGCCCATGGAGCGGCGCTCGTAGACGTCTTGATCGGAATAGCCGCTGCCACCTTGCGGCCCGAAGCAGGCCAGACCGAAGCAGCCACCCGGCTTGAGCGCATTGACCACGAAGGCGATGTACTGATCCCGACGGTGCGGCGGGACGTGATGAAAAAGGCCGGCGTCGTAGACGAGATCGTACGTGCCGGCCGCAACAGCAAGATCGAACACCGAGCGGTGGGTGAGTGTGACGCCGACATCGGCCTGGGTCACTCGTTCTCGGGCCCACGCGATCGCCGACTCGGAGTAGTCCACTCCTTCGACCGAGAACCCTCGCCGAGCAAGGAAGACGGCATTCCGGCCATTCCCGCAGCCCAGGTCCAACGTTCGCCCGGGCCTGACGACGCCTTGATCGACCCACTCTGCGAGGCTCTCGTCCGGAAGCGCTCCGAAGAACGGACAAGGCCTTGCCCGGTTCTCATAGAACGACTGCCACTTCTGATCCTCTTGCGCGACAACGATGGTTTCCGACTCCGTGGACCTCATGCGACCGTACCCTGTGACTGCCATTCGTCTCGAAGAAGACCATACATTTCGACGTCCTCGGCGCGGCCCTTGGTCACCCAGCGTTGGCGCAGCAGGCCTTCCTTCTTGAAGCCGAGCCGAACAAGAAGTGCCGCTGATGGATGATTGCGCGTGTTGACCTCGGCCTCGATTCTGCGCAGCGCCATGCCACCGAACGCGCCGTTCAGCAACGCCGCAAGCGCCTCCCGCATGAGACCTTGCCCCCAGTGCGCGCGACCAAGAACATAGCCGATCTCGGCCCGAGCGCTGGCTGCTTCGAAGCGAAACAAAAGACACGTTCCGATGGCCTTGCCGGTGGACTTGCTTACAACGGCAAACTGCAAGGCCAGGCCAGTCGCTTGAATGCCCGACATCCGCTCGTACCAGGCCTTCCCGTCAGCAAGAGAGCCCACGTCGGGTAAGGCAGCAAAGCCGTGACCTCCGCATTCGAGTTGACTTCCAGCAGCGACGGAAGATCCGCTTCGGTGACGAGCCGGATCAGCAGGCGCGGTGACTCGATGGGATCGGGAGCTGCGAGCGACACGGATATTTGGCTACGGTCTAACATTCGACGTGAGCCGCGATCACCTGAGGGCGAGGCCGGCCGGACGACGTGCGATCGATGCAAGGGCTAGAGCTCATGATGCTCGGCGTCAACCCGCCTGACGAAGAGACGCTCCGACGGCGACAAGGCATGGCCGGCCGACTCCTTGCTGGGTGCCAAGCGAAACCCGACCCGCTCCAGCAGACGGACCGAACGGACGTTCCGAGCCTCCACTGTCGCCTGGAAGCAATCGCTGCCGTAATCGGCAGCGACGTGCTCCAACATTGCACGAACTGCCTCGGCGGCGTAGCCATGGCCCCAGGACTTGCTGCCGAGCAAGTAGGCGATCCAGGCGCGCTCGTCGCGGAAGATCGTTGTCTGAACGAAGCCGATTGGCTCTTCGCCGCGAGGGCTTACCACCCAATTGAGCCAGCCTTGACTGCCGTCGGGCGACGCCCTCGCCTCCAGCCTCGCATAGGAATCCCGAACATGGTCCACCGATGCAGGCGGTGGGTAGTCCAGATACTTGTAAAGGAGGGGTTCGCGAAGGACCTCGAACATGGCAGCAGCGTGAGCTATGACAAGGGGCTCCAGCACCAGGCGAGGCGTCTCGATCTCATTCATGGGATCTGGCTTGGATCTGAGCGGCAGGTCGTTGGGTCTCTCTGCAGCAGCTCACTTCGACGGCGCAAGTATGGCCATGGTGATGCGCGACACGCAGGTCAGCTGACCCCTCTCGTTCGTGAGCTCGATTTGCCACACGTGAGTGGTACGTCCAATGTGTATCGGGCGGCCGGTGCCGGTCACCCAACCGTCAGAAACGCTACGGAGATGATTGGCGTTGATGTCGAGGCCAACCGCCCGATGCTCGGCCGGCGAGGCACACGCTGCCCCGCAGGAGCCGAGAGTTTCGGCAAGCAAGACGGAGACGCCGCCGTGCAATATGCCCATCGGCTGACGCGTGCGCGTGTCGACGGGAGCTCGAGCGCGTATGAAGTCGGCGCCGACCTCCAGAAACTCTATGCCGAGATGGGCCACTGTCGTATCGACGTGTAGTGCGGTCAGCACTTCGACCGAGACAGGTCGCTTCCAGATGGATGTCATGAGGAGGTCAGCCATCTCAAGGCCTCACGCCTCGCGCCATGAGGCTGGCGAAAAGGACGATGCCGAGCAGCAGAACCAGCTCGGCCCGCAAGGCGAACACGGAACAGTGCGCGAGCGACGCTGCCAAAGGGGTTGGAGAAGCCGTGAACGGTTCCCTTTGGCGTCTGCATGGTCTGGCCGGGCGTGAGATCTCGCCTATCGGCGCCAACGGTGTAGCGAAGCGTGCCTTCAGGACATAGACGATCTCTTCGTTATCGGTATGGCTGTGCTGGGGCGGAACGTTCGAGGCCGGCGGTACGGTGAGTTCGAACATGGCCAAGCTCGCCATTCGTCGGTGCAACATCAGGCGACGGCGCCGAAGGCAGGACGAAGACACGAATCTCACTTCGATCATTGACCCGAGCGTCTGCTCGAGACAAGGCGCTCGCCACTGGCCTGGCCGACTTGCTCGAAACGTTCCAGACACTCCGAATCATCGTCGTCCTCAGACCACCACCAAGACAGCTCGATGGGCGAGCCAACTTCCTTGAACTGGAAGACAGAGCAGGCGTCGTAGTGGCTATAGCCAACATCCAGAAAGACGTACTGCCTTCCGGCGACGAAGCGGCCCGACAGGAATGCATCGAACGATTTCTTCGCCAGGTAGTTGCGCCTCTTCTCGAAGGGGTGCGCGCGCCAGGTTGCATGTGCGAATGCCATCGTGGAGAGAAGGTTCACCGTTTCGCGCCAGCATAGCGCCGCCCGACCGAAGGCTCAAGCCACGGGTACTCGCTCACAGGCGTTTTCCGTTCTTCGAAGCCGCTATGAGCTTGGCCAGACGGGCGCTGCGTGTATCGACTCGCTTCGAGCCGACGATGCGCCAGATGACCAGGTGACGATAGCTCGGCGGCTGCGCTGCGAGGAACTTCCACGCTGCGACTTTCCATGGGTGAAAAATGAGGAAGCCGAAGTGGCTGCGGCAGCGGAGAAGGCCCCCTCGAACTGGCCTCGTGGGTGTCCGCTCGATGGAAAGGTTGGACCTAACTCTCGTTGTGCTCGACGTTCACGCGCTGGCGTGTGCCGGCGGCAACGTCATAGGTGTTGAAGCTGTTCATCATGCGACCGTACAGATGCAAGCTGACCGCGCGAGACCGCTCGGGTGGCACGCCGGTGACGTGAATGTGGTCGGGGTTTGGCACAAAGCTGGTGATCGCGCCGTGCCCCAGCAGGATGACCCCGCCGCGCACGAGACGGATGCCTTCATCGGTCCCGCGGTCCGGCGACAGGCGCACATAGTTGCGCTCCTCGAGCACTCCTTCAAGCACGCCGACCACGCCCCAGCTGCCATGGTCGTGCACCGGCGTCCATTGCCCCGGTGACCAGACGAGGGTGTAGAGCGACAGGCTCGCATCTGGCGCGTCATAGACGAGATTGCGCGCATAGTGTTCGGGGTGGCTGCGATAGTGCTGTGGCTCGAGAAACGTCGGCGCCTGCTCGACGAGAGCCAGCATCAACGGAGCGAGGGCGAGCACGCAATCGGCAGGATCGGAGTGACCGCGCGTGTGCTCGGTAGCTTGTTCGATGAAGGTTGCGAGAGCAGACATACGAAGTGCCGGAGTGCCTGACGCCGACTGCCGCCTACATCCGAACGGCAACGGCGACGCCGCTTAAGGCTTCTGGTTGCCGTAGGTTGCCGAGAGATAGTCGACGATGGCCGGAATGTCGGCTTCGTCGAAGGGCGCCTTGAACACGACTTTCATTCGCTTTGCCATGGCGTCCCAATACGGCCGCCCGGCATTGGGCGGCTGCATGAGCATGTACTCGGCAGAGTGGCAGGTGAGGCAGTCGGTCTGCGCCTTGGCGTAGCCGGGCAACGGGCTCGGCCGCAAGACGGCAACGTCCGGCGGCAGCGTGATGCTCTTGGGCGCGGCGACGGCGAAGGCAGTTGCGAAGACGAGCACCGCGGCGCCCGTTGCTAGACGAAGGTTCCTTGTCATGGCCTGCCTTCCATTCAGGCCGCGGTGACCGTGACCGACTCGATGACGTTGCGCATGTAGCCCGCCGGTTGCCAGACCGCGGTGGTCGGTTGGCCCACGCCGTCGCGGCTCCATGCACAGCTGCGAATGTCGTAGACGCCGGCCTTGTCCGGCGTGAAGGCAAACGTGAATTCGCGGAACGAGTAGCGCCCCATGTCCTCGCCCAGGAAGGCGCTGCGCCACGTCTGACCGCCATCGATCGAGACGCCGACGTCGCGAATGCCCTTGCCGCCGTCGAAGGCGATGCCTCGTACGACGGTGTTGGCGCCGGTGCGGATGCGCTGGCCGTTGCGTAGCGACGTGACGAACGAGCGCACGTTGAATCGGCCGATCGGTCGCGTCGAGGCGGGTGCCGTGCCGGGCGCGACGCAGGCGCAATCGTTGTCGGGAATGCGGTACGCCGGCTTGTACCAAAAGCCGTCGAACTCGCTGTCGATCACGTTGATCTGCGACAGATGCTTGACCCAGTAGGTGCCGTAGTAGCCGGGAACGATCAGCTTCACCGGAAAGCCATTGAGCATCGGAATGTCGGTGCCGTTCATCTTCCAGGCGATGAGCACGTCGGGATCCATCGCCTGGTCAACGCTCAGTGCCTTGACGAAATCACCGCCGCCGAAGAGCGCGTTGTCGAGCCCGTCGAAAGTGACCTGGTGCGCCGAGTTCTTCAGCTCCGCCCGGGCCAGCACTTCCTTCAGCGGCACGCCCACCCAGCGGGCATTGCCCATTGTGCCGTTGCCCGACTGACCACCGGTGACCCGCGGGTTGAAATAGCCGCGGCTGTTACCCGAGCACTGATTCACGGCCACCATTTCGACCGGCCGAAATTTCGACTTCAGGTCAGCGAGGCTCAACTCGTACGGCTTGCCGGTCGCGCTGCCGCCGATCTTGATGACGTGCGTGTCGGGGTCGATTGAGGTTGGAATGCCGGCGTTGTGATAGCGCACGAAGAACGCGTCGTTCGGCGTCAGGATGCCCTCATTGAATACCTCCATGGGTGTCTCGAGCTGGGGTGGCCGCGAGGTGATGACGATCAGGGGCCGCTTCTCCGGGAAGGCGGCCAGGCGCCGCTCGCCGTTCGCGAACGGCTGTTCGAACGTTTCCTGGGCCGTTGCGGAACGGAAGGCCCCGATACCGGCAACGGTTCCGAGCCCGGCGGCGAGAAGACGGCGACGACCAGGCGATCTTGGTGTGCGTGTCATGGCAGTTCCATTCTGTTCTTGCGGTGACGCCGTTTGCTCAATGGAAAAAAGTGCTCGCGCTGATCAGCGTGCGATAGACGCCCCATGCCAGCGGCAGGCCAACGGCCGCCCAGGCCAGGAAGACGATGACAGGGCTCGAGCGGTGGTACGCCGCGGAGCCCGAGCCCACCGCGTTGGCCACCGCCCGATCGTGGGCGATGCGCTGTTCGTCTTCGAGCTCGGCGTCTGTCATGAACCACTTGTTGGCGAGCGGACGGATCAGCAGGTTGCAGATCAGGCCGATGACGAGCAGCCCCACCAGGATGTACATGGTCTGGTTGTAGACCTGCGCGCGCGGCAGGCCGAGGCCCAGCTGGTACTCGCGCATGTAGTTGACGATCACCGGGCCCAGGATGCCGGCAGTCGACCACGCCGTCAGCAGCCGGCCGTGGATGGCGCCGACGTTCTGCGTGCCGAACAGATCGGCGAGGTAGGCCGGCACCGTCGAGAAGCTGCCGCCGTACATGCTGAGGATGATGCATACCGCGAAGACGAACAGCAGCAAGCTGCCAGCCGCTGCGCTGCCGGGAATGCTGGCGTAAAGGATGCCGCCGAGGATGAAGAAGACCGAATACGTGGTCTTGCGGCCGATCTTGTCAGAAAGGCTCGCCCAGGCGAAGCGGCCGGCGATGTTGAACAGGCTCAGTAGCGCCGCGAACCCGGCGGCGACGCCGGCGATCGCCGTGAGCTGCGTCTTGTCGAGCTCGCCGAACTTCTTCGCAACGCCGATCAGACTGCCGCCGAATACTTCCTGCAGCATCGGGCTGGCCATGCCGATCACGCCGATCCCGGCGCTGACGTTCATGGTGAGCACCAGCCACACCAGCCAGAACTGTGGAATGCCCCACACCTTCTTCACGCTGACGTGGCGTTGCGTGATCATGACGTTGCTCGCTTGCTTCGCAGGCGCCGTCCATCCCTCGGGCTTCCAGCCCGATGCCGGGATCCGGTAGCCGAATGCGCCGCCCATCATGAAAACGAAATAGCCGGCCGCGAGCACGAGGAAGGTCGGCATCACGCCGACGTCGGTCGGGGTCGCGAAGTACTTCATCAGCTCGGCGGCCAGCGGCGCGCCGATCATGGCGCCGCCGCCGAAGCCCATGATCGCCATGCCTGTCGCCATGCCGCGCTTGTCGGGAAACCACTTGATCAGCGTGCTCACTGGGCTGATGTAGCCCAGGCCGATGCCGATGCCGCCGATCACGCCCGAGCCGAGGATCATGATCCAGAACTGATGCAGGTGGATACCGATGGCCGATATCGCCAGGCCGCCGCACCACAACACCGCCGCCACCACGCCGCCCTTGCGTGGGCCGACGTGCTCGAGCCAGCCGCCCCAAACGGCCGTTGCCAGGCCGAGGAAGACGAAGAACAAGGTGAACATCCAGCCCAGCGTGGCGATCTTCCAGTCGCAGTTGGTGACGAACAGCTGGTCGAAAAAGTTCGTGCCCGCCGGGCAGGCCACCGACTTGGTGATGCCGATCGCTTTCGACAGCGGCAGCCAGAACACGGAAAAGCCGTAGGCCATCCCGATGCAGAGGTGGATCGCCAAGGCGGCCGGCGGCACCAGCCACCGGTTGAAGCCGGGCGCGGCGACCGTGCGTTCCTTTGCCAGGATGCCCGTGTCTTCCGATATACCGGGGATGCGTTCGGCTGCGGCTGATGTCACGATGGTGGTCTCCTTGATTCGGTTGTCGTTGCGGGCTGGCTTGGGCCAGTCTCGTTGTCGTTCTTTGCGCACGCCGACGAGCGGGCGGCAAGGTGGGACGATAGGAGTGCGACGACACCTCGTCTATTCCGGCTAGCGCCTATAGGGTGAATACTGATGAAGCGCTGCCGAGCGTGTGCTCACGCCGTCGCAGTCATCGAGCAGCGACGCCGGCCGCGAATCGCCGAGCCGCCGAAGACGAAGCGGGGCTCAGCGGGCGCGCGTCAGACAAGCGGTTTGCCACAATGAAGTCGCGGCGGCCTTGATGCACAGTCCGTAACTTGCCGCATGCCACGAGGAGGAAACGAGTGAACGACAGGAAAGCGATTCTCGTCATCGGCGCGGGCGACTCGACCGGTGGCGCCATCGCCCGGCGCTTCGCCAGGGAGGGTTTCGTCGCCTGCGTCACGCGGCGCACGGCCGACAAGCTCGAGCCGCTGGTGACGCAGATCCAGGCCGACGGAGGCGAAGCGCACGGCTTCGCCTCCGACGCGAGGAAGGAAGTCGACGTCGAGACGCTGGTTGCTCACATCGAGCGCGAGATCGCGCCGATCGAGGTCGCCGTCTACAACGTCGGCGCCAACGTGCGCTTCGGCATCCTCGAGACGACCGAGCGCGTCTATCGCAAGGTCTGGGAGATGGGCGCGCTCGGCGGCTTCCTGATGGGCCGCGAGGTCGCCCGGGCGATGCTCGAGCGCGGCCACGGCACGATCATATTTACCGGCGCGACGGCGAGCGTGCGCGGCTCGGCGGGGTTTGCGGCCTTCTCCGGCGCCAAGCATGCGCTGCGGGCGCTGGCGCAAAGCATGGCGCGCGAGATCGGGCCGAAGGGCATTCACGTTGCCCACGTCGTCATCGACGGCGCGATCGATACCCCGTTCATCGCCGAGAATTTTCCCGAGCGCTATGCGAAGAAGGCCGAAGCCGGCATCCTCGAGCCCGACGCGATCGCCGAGAACTACTGGAACCTGCACCACCAGGCCAGGAGCGCGTGGACCCACGAGCTCGACCTCAGGCCCTGGATGGAAACGTGGTGAACTCCATGAGCGAGCGAGACAAGCGCGTCGAGTATTTCTTCGACTTCGGCAGCCCGACGTCGTACCTCGCCTGGACCCAGCTGCCCAGGATCGCCGCCGCGGCCGGCGCCGAAATCGTCTGGCGGCCGATGCTGCTCGGCGGCGTCTTCAAGGCGACCGGCAACGCCAGCCCGGTCAGCGTGCCGGCCAAGGGCCGCTGGATGAACGAGGACATCGCCCGCTGGGCGGCGCGTTACGCCGTGCCGTTCAGGCACAACTCGCATTTTCCGATCAACACGCTGACGCTGATGCGCATCGCCACCGGCCTGCAGATGCGTCGCCCGGAGAACTTCGACCGCTACGTCGAGGTCGTGCATCGGGCGATGTGGGAAGAGCCCGTCAACCTCGGTGACCCCGAGGTGCGCGGTCGCACACTCGCCGATGCCGGGTTCGATGCCGAGGCGTTCGCCGCGCTCGCCGCCGATCCCGAAGTCAAGGCGAGGTTGATCGCGACGACGGAAGAGGCGGTGGCACGGGGCGTGTTCGGTGCGCCGACGTTCTTCGTCGGCGGGGCGATGTACTTCGGCCAGGATCGGCTCGACTTCGTGCGCCAGGCGCTCGCGTCCGCCTGAGCTGCGCCGATCCCGGTCGCGAGTCAGTGCGCCCGGGCCGATGCGGCGCTAGAGATCGGTGCGCAGCTTCCAGATCTCGGGGAACAGCACGACGTCGAGCATCTTGCGCAGATAGCTCACGCCGCTCGTGCCGCCGGTGCCGCGCTTGAAGCCGATGATGCGTTCGACCGTCGTCACGTGGCGGAATCGCCAGAGGCGAAACGTGTCTTCGAGATCGGTCAGCTCTTCGCCGAGCTGATAGAGGTCCCAGTAGGCCTCGGGGCTGCGATAGACGATCAACCAGGCCTGCTCCACACTATCGCTCGCGACGTGAGGCTCGGCCCAATTCCGCTCGACGTTGCCCGGCGGCACGGGCAGGCCGCGGCGTGCCAGCAGGCGCAGCGCTTCGTCGTAGAGCGACGGCTCGTCGTACGCGGCCCGGACGCGCTCGAGAAGGTCGGGCCGATGTGCATGCGGCTTCAGCATCGCCACGTTCTTGTTGCCGAGGCGGAACTCGATCATCCGGTACTGCCAGCTCTGAAAGCCGCTGCTCGAAGCCAGCGAAGGCCGCATCTGCGAGTACTCCGGCGGCGTCATCGTCGCCAGCACGTCCCAGGCGTGTACCAGCTGCTCCATGATCTTGCTGACGCGGGCCAGCATCTTGAAGGCACGCTGCAACTGATCGGCGGCAACCGCATGGATCGCGGCCTCGAGCTCGTGCAGCAGCAGCTTCATCCACAGCTCGCTGACCTGGTGCTGGATGATGAAGAGCGTCTCGTCGTGAGCGCCGGAGCGAGGCTGCTGCGCGCCGAGGACCGCATCGAGATGCAGGTAGTCGCCATAGCTCATGTCGCGACTGAAATCGACCTTCGCGCCACTGGGTGCGGTGCTGTCGTCGCGGCCCGGTTCGACAGGGGAGTCGGAACTCTCGGCCATCAGGTCACCGCGGCGCGGCGGCCGAAACGCGGCTCGCGCCAAACGGCGCTGTCGAGCACATCGGCCAGCGCCTCGGCGCCGTCCCACGCATCGACGAAGCGGGTGTAGAGCGGCGTGAAGCCGAAGCGCAGCAGGTGGGCTTCGCCGTTTTGCGCATCGCCGGCGCGGAAGTCTCCGATAACGTTGCGCTCGATGAGCGCCTGCATGACGGGATAGCCGTCGGCGTGGGCGAAGCTCACCTGGCTACCGCGTTGAGCGCTGTCGCGCGGCGTCGCCAGCTCGAGGCCATGCCCGGCGCAGCGCTGCTCGACATGCTCGATGAAGAGGTCGGTGAGCGCCATCGACTTGTGACGCAGGGCCGCCATGCCGCCGCTGGCCTTCGCCTCCGAGAACACTTCGAGGCCGCATTGCAGGGCGCGCATTGCCACGATCGGCGGCGTGCCGCAGACGAAGCGGCCGATGCCTGGCGCTGGCCGGTAGCTCGGCGTGAAATCGAACGGCGCCGCATGACCGAGCCAGCCGGAGAGCGGCTGGCGCAAACCGTCGTGGTCCATCCGCTCGGTGTGGCGCGGATGAACCCAGACGAAGGCCGGGGCGCCCGGTCCGCCATTCAGGTATTTGTAGCCGCAGCCGACCGCGAAGTCGGCGTCGGCACCGTGCAGATCGACGGGCAGGGCGCCGGCCGAGTGCGCCAGGTCCCAGACCACGAGCGCGCCAGCGGCGTGGGCCAGGCGCGTCGTCTCGGCCATGTCGTGAACCCGGCCGCTGCGGTAGTTGACCTGCGTGAGCATCAAAAGCGCGACGTCGTTGTTGAGGTGATCGGCCAGCGTGTCGGCGTCGACCAGGCGCAGCTTCGAGCCGGAAGATGCGGCCACGCTTTCGGCGATGTAGAGATCGGTAGGAAAGTTGCTGCGCTCGGACAGGATCGTGGTTCGCCCGGGCGCGTCCGCCTTCTGCAGAGCCGCCGCGGCCGAGAGCGCCTTGAAGAGATTCACCGAGGTCGAATCTCCGACGCTCACTTCGCCGGCGCCGGCACCGATGAGCGCGGCGATCGCATCGCCAATGTTCTGCGACAGACCGATCCAGCCGGCGTCGTTCCAGCTGCGAATGAGGCCTAATCCCCACTCGACCTCGACCGTCTCGCGCACGCGCGCCGCCGTGCGCGTCGGCAGCGCGCCGAGCGAGTTGCCGTCCAGGTAGATGACGTTTTCGGGCAGGGAGAACTCGTCGCGCAGCGGGCCGAGAATGTCGGCCGTGTCGAGCGCGACGGCGTCGTCGCGGCGGCCGGAAAAGAGTGTCGAGGTCGGCGACACTGGCGAGGTAATGGCGCCGGGCTTGTTGTTCTGCATGACGATGGCGACGGTAGCAAAGGAAGGCGTCGCGTGGTGTCGGTTAAATCTCACACGGTGTTGAGCACCGGCCCTTGAACGCGATGGCCCGATCCGAACGTTGGCTGCTGAGCGCCTATTTCGTCACCGTCTGGGGCGCCGGCTTCGTCGCGACGCGGGTTGCGTTGCTCTATGCCGCGCCGTTCACCTACATCGGTGTGCGCTACGCGATCGCCTTCCTGGTGGCGATGCTGGCGTTCGGGCTCCACGCGGCCTGGCCGAAGACGCGGGCGCAGTGGGGCCACATCGCCGTCGCCGGCCTGCTCAGCCATGCCGGCTACCTGGGCGGCAGCCACTACGCGCAGCGCTGGGGGCTGTCGGCGGGCGTCACGGCGTTGATCCTCGCATTGCAACCCTTGCTCACGGCACTCGTCGTTTCGCGCTGGTTGCACGTGCGCCTGTCGCGCCTGCAGATGCTCGGCGTGGCGATCGGGCTGGGCGGCGTCGTCCTCGTCGTCGCCCATCGTGTCGATGGCGGCGCTATCACCGGGCGTGCTCTCGGCGCCGTCGCCTGGGCACTCGCCTGCGTCACCTGCGGCGCCCTCTACCAGCGACAGTTCTGCGCCGACAGCGACCTGCGTTCCGCGGTCTGCATCCATTTCGCGGCCACTGCCGTGGTCATGCTGCCGCTCGGCTATGCGATCGAGGGATTCAGGATCGTCTGGAATGCGCAGATCGCCGCGACCCTGGCCTATCACGTGGTGCTGGCGTCGATCGGCGCGTTCACGATCCTGCACCTGCTGATGCGCCGGGGCGAAGCGACGGGGGTGACGAGCCTGCTCTATCTGACGCCGCCGGTGGCGGCTCTCGGCGAGTGGGCGGTGTTCGGCACGCCGCCGACGCTGACGATGTGGCTCGGCATGGCGGTGGCCTGCATCGGCGTGGCGATGGTGACGGCGACTCGCCCGGCACCGGCCGGCGCGGCAGCGATCATCGAGGATCCCTCGTAGGGACGGCTTGCCGACGTCGGCCTCTGCGGCCGACGGCGGGCGGCTTTCAGCCGATCCGGCCGAGCAGCAGGTACTCCATGAGTGCCTTTTGCACGTGCATCCTGTTTTCGGCTTCGTCCCAGACGACCGATTGCGGCCCATCGATCACGTCGGCCTCCACTTCCTCGCCGCGATGTGCCGGCAGGCAATGCATGAAGAGCGCGCCGGGGCGAGCGGCCGCCATCATTTCGGCGTCGACGCGCCAGTCGGCGAAGGCGATACGGCGCTCGTCGTTCTCGGCTTCGTAGCCCATGCTGGTCCAGACGTCGGTCGTCACGAGGTCGGCATCGCGACAGGCGTCGATCGGATCGCGGAACACCTTCAGGCAATCGGGCCGGCGCAGGCCGACGGTCATGGGGTCGATCTCGTAGCCGTTCGGCGTGCTCACGTGCAGCGTGAAGTCGAGGATGTCGGCGGCCTGCAGCCAGGTGGTCGCCATGTTGTTGCCGTCGCCGACCCAGGCGACGACCTTGCCGTTCATCGGCCCGCGTTGCTCGATGCAGGTGAAGACGTCGGCGAGGATCTGGCAGGGGTGGTATTCGTTGGTCAGGCCGTTGATCACCGGCACCCGCGAGTGCGCCGCGAAGGCCTCGAGCTTGGCCTGCTCGAAGGTGCGGATCATGACGATGTCGACCATCCGGCTGATGACGCGCGCCGTGTCCTCGATCGGCTCGTCGCGGCCGAGCTGGCTGTCGCCGGTGGTCAGGTTCACGACCGAGCCGCCCATCTGGTACATGCCGGCCTCGAAGCTGACTCGGGTGCGGGTCGACGCCTTCTCGAAGATCATCGCCAGCGTGCGATCGACCAGCGGCGTGTACTTCTCATAGTTCTTGAAGCGCTTCTTGATCGTGGCCGCGCGCTCGAACAGGTAGGCGTATTCCTCGGCGCGGAAGTCCCTGACCTGGAGGAAGTGCCTGATCAGGCTCATGCGGGGTTTCATGCCGCAGGCGCGGCCACGAATTCCTTGATCAGCGGGCACAGGATGGCGACGATCTGGGCGGCTTCGTCATGCGAAAGAATGAGAGCCGGCAACAGGCGCACGACCCGGTCCGCGGTGACGCTGATCATGAGCCCGGCGTCGGCTGCGCGGCCAAGTAGCGCGCCGCACGGACGATCGAGCTCGATGCCGAGAATCAGGCCCTGGCCGCGTACTTCGACGACGCCGGCCAGCCCGGCAAGCTCGCGCTCGAGCCCGGCCTTGAGCGCCGCGCCGACGCTGGCGGCGTTCTCGAGCAGACCCTCTTCTTCCATGATGCGCAGCGTCTCGACACCGGCGCGCATGGCCAGCGGATTGCCGCCGAAGGTCGTGCCGTGGTTGCCCGGGCCCATCACGTCGGCGGCGCGCGGGCCGCAGACGACGGCGCCGATCGGCACGCCGGAGCCGAGTCCCTTGGCCATGGGCATGACGTCGGGCTTGATGCCGGCCCATTGGTGCGCGAACCATTTGCCGGTGCGGCCCATGCCGCATTGCACCTCGTCGAGCATGAGCAGCCAGCCGTGCTCGTCGCAGATGCGGCGCACTTCGCGCAGGTATTCGACCGTCGTCGGACGAATACCGCCTTCGCCCTGAATCACTTCGAGGAAGATGGCAACGACATTGGGGTTCGTGCGGGCGACGCTCTCGATCGCCGCCACGTCGTTGAGCGGGACCCGGACGAAGCCTTCGACCAGCGGACCGAAACCGGCTTGCACCTTGACGTTGCCAGTGGCCGAAAGCGTGGCGATCGAGCGGCCGTGAAAGGCCGCCTCGTAGACGACGATCTCGGGCCGCGAGATGCCCTTGTCGTGGCCGAACTTGCGGGCGATCTTCAGCGCCGCCTCGTTGGCTTCGAGCCCGGAGTTGCAGAAGAAGACGTTGCTCAGCCCCGATAGCTCGCAGAGCCTGGCGGCCAGGCGCTCCTGCAAGGGAACAAGGTAGTAGTTCGAGCTGTGGATCAGCTTGCCGATCTGCTCCGTCAGCGCCGGCACCAGCTTCGGATGCGCGTGCCCCAGGGTGTTGACGGCGATGCCGGCGAGCCCGTCGAGATACTTGCGGCCCTCGGTGTCCCACAGCCAGCAACCTCGGCCGTGCGACAGCGCGATGGGCAAGCGCCCATAGGTCTTCATCACGTGCGGTTCCGCGCTGGCGGGCGCGGCGGGGAGCTTTTCGGGAGCGTTCATCGTCGGACTCCACTGTCGGGCGACGCGCGCTCGGCAGCCGACGCGCGCAGGGGGCGGATTCTAAAGGCCGGCATTCCTTGGCGCGATTGCGATGTTGCAGCGCAGCAGCAGCGTCTCGCCGCGACGACAATGGCGCTGCGGACTTTCTTCAATCGCGTGGCCGTTCTTCTAGAACTTTTCATTCAGGGTGTGACGCGCGACGGCAAGCCGTTTCGCCCGAGCGATTGGGCCGAACGCCTGGCCGGCGCGATGTCGTGCTTTCGGCCCGACGGTGGCGCTCGCGGGCCCGGCGCCTACATCGGCTACTCGCCGTACTGCGTGCCGCGCCTGGTCGACAACATCAAGGGCGTTCTGGTCCACGAGGCCTTGCGCGAGCTCGAGCCCATGGCCTGGGATTTCGTC
>JBDTIO010000339.1:0-6391 GCA_039936375.1 Caldimonas sp.
CGATGAACCGGCGATTTTAGTCGGCGGTGCCGGCCTGTTCCTCGCCTCTGCGACCGTTCGTCGCGACGCCTGGATTCGAGAATGCCATCGCGCCGTCCTCGAGCTTTCCCCAGCGAAGCATCAGGATGTCTCGGGCGTAGTTCTGGTAGAGCTTCCAGGGAGCGCGCGAGCCCTGCTTGGGGAACAGATGCAGGGAGCGGCGCACGTAGCCCGACGAGAAATCGATCCAGGGCTCCGCGCCGAGCGCCGGGTCGGCGTTGCGCGGCGTGCACTGGCGCAAGCCGTGCCGCGCCATGTGGTTCAGCAGGCGACACACGTACTCGCACGTCAGGTCGCACTTGAGCGTCCAGGAGGCGTTGGTGTAGCCGAACGCGGCGGCCAGATTCGGAATGCCCTCGTACATCATTCCCTTGTAGGTCATCGTTCGCGGCCACTCGATGGCCTTGCCGTCGACCTCGACCTGCATGCAACCGAGCACCTGCAGCTCGAGGCCGGTGGCGGTGACGATCAGGTCGGCCTCGAGCTCGGCCCCCGAGACCAGGCGCAGCCCGTTTTCGGTGAACCGCTCGATCTCGTCGGTGACGACGTCGGCTTGGCCGCTGCGCAGGGCGTGAAAGAGATCGCCGTCCGGCACCAGGCACAGCCGCTGCTCCCACGGGTTGTAGCGCGGCGTGAAGTGCCGCTCGACGTCGAACTGCGCGCCGAGCCAGGCGCGCACCCCGCCCAGGATCAATCGTCTGGCGCGGGCCGGCTTCCTTCGGCACAGGTTGTAGAAGTACATGCCCAGCAGCACTCGTTGCCAGCGGGCGATCATGTAGGCAAGCTGCGCCGGCAGGACGCGCCTCAGCCCGTTGGCGAACCCATCTTCCGAAGGTCGGGCCACGACCCAAGTCGGCGAGCGCTGCAGCATGGTCACCTTCGCTGCCGTCTTCGCCAACGCCGGTACCAAGGTCACCGCCGTCGCTCCACTGCCGATCACGACGATGCGCTGACCGGCGTGATCGAGGTCGTCGGGCCAGTGCTGCGGGTGCACGACCCGGCCGCGGAAGGTCTCCTTGCCGGCGAAGTCGGGCGTGTAGCCCTCGGCATAGCGGTAGTAGCCGCTGCACATGAAGAGGAAGTTGCAGGTGAAGCGGACCGTCTCCTTGGCCGCGCCGCTCTCGACGTCCACGGTCCATGCCGCGTCGCTCGTCGACCAGGCGGCACGCACGACGCGGTGGCCGAAGCGGATCTTGCGGTCGATGCCGTGCTCGCGCGCCGTGTCCTGCACGTATTTCAGGATCGACGACCCTTCGGCGATCGCCTTCGCTTCGCGCCACGGGCGAAACGAATAGCCGAGCGTGTACATGTCCGAGTCCGAGCGCACACCCGGGTAGCGGAACAGATCCCAGGTGCCACCGATGCAGTCGCGCCCTTCGAGGATCGCGTAGCTGCGACCCGGGCAGCGAGCCTGCAGGTGATAACCAGCGCCGATGCCCGAGAGGCCGGCGCCGACGATCAGCACGTCGAAATGTTCCGTCGTCATGGCGTCCGGTCGAATTGCGAAATCGGGCAAGCTTACGAGAAGACCTGGGCCGCCTTGGCGAGAATAGGGCGATGAACGCAGCCAAGGGACTGTTCGAGGCCGAGGATGGCGTGCCGCGCTGCGCCTGGTGCCGGGCCAGTCCGGCCTATCGCCACTATCACGACAACGAGTGGGGCTTCCCGGTCACCGACGATCGCCGCCTCTTCGAAAAGCTCTGCCTCGAGGGCTTCCAGGCCGGCCTCAGCTGGCTCACGATCCTCAACAAGCGCGAGGCCTTTCGCCATGCCTTCGCCAATTTCGATGCCGAACGCTTGATCCGCTTCGGCGAGCGCGATGTGCTGCGGCTGCTCGCCGACGCCGGCATCGTGCGTCATCGCGGCAAGATCGAGTCGACTCTCAACAACGCCGCGCGGGTGCTCGAATTGCGCGCGGAGTTCGGCTCGCTGTCGGCCTATGCCTGGGGCTTCGAGGCCGCGCACGGGTCGCGGCCGAAGCGCATCACGTTGACGGCATTGCAGAAGATGAGCACCTCGCTCGAGTCGATCGCCATGTCGAAGGACCTGAAGCGGCGTGGCTGGAGCTTCGTCGGCCCGACCACCGTCTACGCTTTCATGCAGGCCATGGGCCTGGTCAACGATCATCTCGAAGGCTGCCACGTGCGCGGGCTCGCAGCGCAGGCTCCGCGCCCATCGAAGGAGCCCGCATGACGGCATTGCAAACGCTCGCCCCCCACCTGCGCGACCTCGGCCGCGGCTTCAATGTGCGCCGGCTGCTGCCGCAGGCCGATCGGCGCGCCGTCGGACCGTTCGTCTTCTTCGACCACTTCGGTCCGATCGACGTCGAGCCGGGCGCGAATCACGACGTCCGCCCGCATCCACACATCGGCCTGGCGGCGCTCACCTACCTTTTCGAGGGCGCGATCATGCATCGCGACTCGACCGGCGTCGTCCAACGCATCGAGCCCGGGGCTGTGAACCTGATGAATGCCGGGCGCGGCAGCGTGCATTCCGAGCGCGCCCCGAAGGATCTGCTCGGCCAAGCGCGCAGCCACGGGCTGCAGCTCTGGATCGCATTGCCGGAGGCGGACGAAGAGTCGGCGCCGTCGTTTCAGCACGTGGCGCGTGGGAGCCTGCCCGAAGTCCGGCTCGCCGCGGCGACGGCGCGCGTCATCGTCGGCACGGCGTTCGGCGTCACGTCGCCGGTCGAGACCCGTTCGCCAACTCTCGCCGCGGTGCTCGACTTCGACGTCGCCAGTGGCCGTTCGGTCGAGCTGCCGGCGCTGGCTTCCGAGCTCGCGCTCTACGCGATCGATCACCCGTTCGAGATCGACGACGAAAAGATCGACGAGTTCACGATGGTCGTCATCGCCCCCGGCGCGGCGCCGCGCCTCGCCGCGCCACGAGGGGGTCGCGTCGTCGTCATCGGCGGCGAGCCGCTCGGCGACCGCTTCGTCTCCTGGAACTTCGTGTCGAGCCGGGCCGAGTTGATTCGCGCCGCCGAGGACAACTGGCTCGCGCAACGCTTCGATCGCATTCCCGGCGAGACCGAATTCATTCCGCTTCCACCACGCCACGCCTGAGCGACGCGGGCGGTGCCGGCGACAGCATCATCGCGTTGCCGGCGAGGGCGAGTACGGCCCCGCACGCTGTCAGAAGGTCGGGCCGGAAGCCTTCGAGGAGGAGCGAGACGACGAGCGCGAGTAACGGCGTCATCACGCCGATCGTTCCGGCCGGCCCGGGGCCGAGTCGATCCTGCAGGGTCAGAAAACAGGCGAAGGCGAGTGCCGATCCGGCGAAGGCCAGCCAGGCCATCGACAGCCACCAGCTCGGCGCGCTGGGCCAGGCGAAGGCGCGGCCCAGCGCCAAGCCGACGAGGGTCGCCGCGGCCGCCCCATAGAGCATGCCGAAACCCATGGCAGGCAGGAGCGGGACACCGCGTTGACGATTTCGGCTGGCCGTGAGACTGCCGACCGAAGACAGCAGGACCGATGCGACCGTGAAGAGAGCGCCCCACGTGCCGCGCTCATCGGCCGCCGGCCGCGTGATCTCGGGCCAGAAGATGAGCGCCACGCCGGCCAGCCCGAGCAGCCCGCCGGCGACGAAACGAGCGCCGACGGCGACGCCGAAGAGCGCGGCGGCGCCGATCCCGGTGATGAGCGGTGACGCCGAGTAGCCGACCGCGACCAGCCCCGAGGCGACATAGCGCTCGGCGTGATAGACGCAGACGTACGACACGCCATACATGAACGTGCCTTGCAAGGCGAGCGCTGCATGTGCCGGCAGGCCGAAGCGCAGGGTCTCGCCGCGCCAGGCCGCGAAAGCGAGCAGGGCGGCGCCGGCGAGAGCGAAGCGCAGCGCGACGTCGAATTCCGGTGCCAGAACGGCGATCTGATAGGTGATCGCGTGCCAGGTGCTGCCCCAGACCAGCACGCAGATGGCGAACAGCTGCCAGTTGCTGAAACGGGCCAAGATGGGCTAGGCCTGCTAACGCTTATGAGAGGGCTCGCGCCAGCGTCAGTCGAATCGGTAGCCAGCGCGGCCGGAAAGACCCACGCCCAGGTTGCACCCGAAGCCTTCGACGATCACGGCGTTCATGCCGAAGGTGAGCGCGCCGCCGAGCCGCGCGTCGGCTCGATATTGCTGCAGCACGTCGCCGACCGCATGGCCGCCGATGCCGGTGGCCGGTTCGACGTCGGGAATCGGGCAACGGCCGCAGGGCTTGACCAGCTTGAGGCGCACCAGGCCGTCGGCGGTGTCGAAAACGATCTCGTCGAGGTGATCCTCGCCATGCGCATCGAGCCCGTCGAGCACGATGTTCGGCCGAAAGCGCGCCATCGTCACTTGCTCCTCGCCGGCGACGACGAGGCGCCGGTTCATTTCGGCGAGCGACGCGGTCGAAGCCACCAGCAAGGGATAGCCGTCCTGCAACGCGGTCTCGGCGTCGATCGGCCCGGTCCAGTTGTGATCGGCAAGGCGCTTCTGTTCGGGGTCGAAGCGAACAAGGCGCAGCGGTCGGCCGAGGAAATCGCTGAACCAGTGAGCGCACAGGCTGCCCATGTCGTAGGCCTCGACGCGGTCTTTCCAGACGCGTGCCTGACAGCGCGACTCGACGCGTTCGAGGGCGACGTGGAGGGCCAGCATGCCGGGCGCGCGAAGGATCATCTCGTCGCCCTTCAGCGTCGGGTGCACGAGGGCCATGCGTGGCAGCTCGCGCTGCGTCACGAATTCGAAATCGCCGTCGGTGACCATCCAGGCGCGATCGAGATCGAAGCCGGTCTCGACCAGCAGCGCCTCGGCGGGCGCCAGACCGGCGCATGATTTCACCGGATAGACGTGCACCGATTGCACGGTCACGGCCACGTCGTTCGCTTCGTTCACGGACTTCCTTCACCCCATGTCGGCCGACGATTGTCTCGCGCCGCGGTGACAATCCAGGCCATGCAATCCTTCGACGTGCGCGTCTCGGGCGCCGGCATCGTCGGCCGCACCCTGGCCCTCGCGCTGTCCCGTCTCGGCCTGTCGGTCGCACTGCGCACGGATCCTTCTCGCGCGAGCGCCGGCGCCGACGTGCGCGCCTATGCGCTCAACGCCGCATCGGTCGCCTTGCTGCGCCGCCTCAAGGTCTGGGACACGCTGCCGGCAGACGCGACGACGGCCGTTCAAGACATGTTCGTGCGCGGCGACGGTACCGATGCCGGGCTCGAGTTCTCGGCCTGGGAGCAGCGCGTCGGCGAGCTGGCGGTGATCACCGACGCGGCCGAGCTCGAGCGTCAGCTGACGCAGGCGCTTCGCTTCGCTCCGCATGTCACCGAGGTCGAAGACGACGTGCCGGCGACGCTCGTCGCGCACTGCGAAGGGCGAGCCGCCGCTGTCGCGCTGCGATCGCTCGGCGCCGGCTTCGAACATCGCCCCTACGGGCAGCGTGCGATCGCCGCGCGGCTGGTCGCGTCGCGATCGCACGGCCAGGTCGCAAGACAGTGGTTTCGCTCGCCCGACGTGCTGGCGCTTCTGCCGTTCGCGCGGCCCGAGCCCGACCGCTCATACGCCCTGGTCTGGTCGCTCGACGATGGCCGCGCCAGTGAACTGCTGGCCGCAGACGCCGCCGAATTCGAGCGCGAGCTCGGCCTCGCGACGGGCGGCGAAGCCGGTGAGCTAAAGCTGGCTTCCGAACGGGCGGCGTGGCCCTTGATGCTCGGGCAAGCGGCGGCCTGGTGCGGCCCGGGCTGGGTGCTGCTCGGCGACGCCGCCCACGTGGTTCACCCGCTCGCCGGCCAGGGCCTCAACCTCGGGCTCGCGGATGTCGCTGCACTGACCGAGGTGATCGAAATGCGGGAGTCCTGGAGAGGATTGGGCGATGAGCGGTTGCTTCGGCGGTATGTGCGGCAGCGCGCCGCGCCCACCTGGGCCATGCTGCGTATTACCGACGGATTGCAGCGTTTGTTCGCCGAGGACGCTGCGCCGATTCGCGAACTCCGCAACAATGGCCTGACCCTCGTCAATCGTGTCTCTTCGCTGAAGCGTTGGCTTGCGGCAAGGGCGCTCGACACATGATGACTTCCATGACCAAGATCCTTCGCTTCATCGGCGCCGCGGCACTTGCGGCCTGCCTCGTTCCCATAGCGTTCGCCGACGAGGCGGCGATCAGGAAGAACATCTCCGAGCGCCTGCCGGAATTCCCGAAGATCGACGAAGTGTCGAAGACCGCCGTGCCAGGCATCTACGAGATCCGGTTCGGCCCCAACATCCGATACACGGACGAGCTGGGCAACTACATGTTCCAGGGCGACCTCATCGACATCAAGGCCAGGGCCAACCTGACCGAAGCGCGTGTCGCAAAGCTCACGGCGGTCGATTTCAAGTCCTTGCC
>JBDTIO010000340.1:0-3206 GCA_039936375.1 Caldimonas sp.
CAGCATGTCACCTACCTGTCTATCAATCATCAAGGACAGTTCCCGGCCGTGACGCTGTCATTCAACCTCGCGCCGGGCGCGGCTCTCGGAGGTGCCGTCGACGCCATCGATCGCGCTTCCGCCGCAATGCACCTGCCGGGCACCGTCACCGGCAATTTCCAGGGCACTGCGCAAGCCTTCCAGAGCTCTCTGAAAAGCCAGCCCTACCTGATTCTCGCCGCGCTGGTGGCCGTGTACATCATTCTGGGGATGCTCTACGAAAGCTACATTCATCCCCTCACCATTCTCTCCACTTTGCCTTCTGCGGGCGTCGGAGCGCTGCTCATCCTGCTCATTTTCCACATCGATCTGACCGTGATGGCTCTGATCGGCATCATTTTGCTGATCGGCATCGTGAAGAAAAACGGCATCATGATGGTCGACTTCGCCATCCAGGCCGAACGCGAGCAGCATCTGTCGTCGCATGACGCGATACGCCAGGCATGCCTGCTGCGCTTTCGGCCCATCATGATGACCACGATGGCGGCATTGCTGGGCGCGCTGCCCTTGGCGCTGGGACGCGGCACCGGCTCGGAGCTGCGCCAGCCGCTGGGCTACACCATGGTGGGGGGACTGATATTGAGTCAGGCAATGACGCTATTCACCACGCCCGTCATCTACCTCTATCTGGATGAGCTCAGCCTGCGGTTCAAGCGCAGGCGCCGGCAAAAGCATCCCGACGCACCCCAGCTGGACCAGGCGCCGCGCTCGTCCGAGCACGCGTTGCCGCCGCCCGGAGGTGCCGCGTGAAGATTTTACTGGTCGAGGACAATGAACGGGTCAGCCAGTTCGTCGTCAAGGGCCTGCAGGAGGCCGGGCATACCATCGATCACGCCGCCAACGGACGCGATGGCATGTTTCTCGCGGCAAGCGAGCCCTATGATGTAATCATCATGGATCGAATGCTGCCGGGCGACATCGACGGCCTCGCCATCATCGAAGTGCTGCGCAAGGCCGGCAAGCGCACCCCGATTCTGATCTTGAGCGCACTCTCGGAGGTGGACGACCGAATACGGGGACTGCGCAGCGGCGGCGATGACTACTTGACCAAGCCCTTTGCCTTCGGCGAGCTGCTGGCGCGCCTCGACGCTTTGCATCGCCGCGCGCAGGCCATCAATACCGAGATTCCGCTCAGCGTCGGCGACTTGGCTTTGGACCCGCTGACGCGCAAGGTGACCCGCGGTGACCGGCCGATTTCGCTGCAGCCGCGCGAATTCAAGCTGCTCGAGTACCTGATGCGCCACGCCAGCCAGGTGGTCACTCGAACCATGCTGCTGGAAAACGTGTGGGACTATCACTTCGATCCTCAGACCAATGTCGTCGACGTGCACATCAGCAAATTGCGCCAGAAAGTAGATGCCGAGCTCGAGCGTCCGCTGCTGCGCACCGTGCGCAATGCCGGCTACATGGTGACGGCGGATGACTAGCATGTTTCGTTCGTCAGCGGTATCGCTGGCGCTCGGCTATATTGCGCTCGGAATCACCGCCCTGGTGCTGTTCGCGGCACCGCTGTGGTACGCCTGGCAGGTCACCATCCAGGAGGGCCGCGCGGAAATCCTGCAGGCCGACGCGCAGCGCCTCACCGATATCTATCACCGCGACGGCGCCGCGGCTCTCAAGACCTATATCGACGCACGCGTGGGCATGCAAATTGCCGGCGAGAGAATTCTCCTGTTGACGGATGCGTCGCTGCAGCCGCTCGCCGGCAATCTGTCGATATGGCCATCCTCGGTGCCGGTAAAACCGGGCGACTACACCATTCGGGTCGGCGTAGGCAGCCAAGGTACCCAGCCGGCGCTGGTGCATGTCGCCTTGCTCGGCCACTACAACCTGCTGGTGGGGCGCTACAACACCCTGTTCGCGCCGCTGCAAACGCATTTTTGGTACGGGCTGGCCGCCGCTGTCGCGGTGCTCTCCATCGCCGGCCTATTGGTGGGGCTCATCACCCGCCGGGCGCTGATGTCGCGGGTCAACAGCATCCGCCAGACCGTCTCTGCCATCATTCACGGCGACTTGAAGCACCGCCTGCCGACGCAGCTGCATGACGACGAACTGGGCACCTTGTCGCGTACCATCAACGGCATGCTCGAACAGATCGAGCTGTTGGTGCACGGCGTGCGCAACGTCTCCAATTCGATCGCGCACGATCTGCGCACGCCTTTGGCGGAATTGCGCTCGCGCCTCGAAGAACTCACACTGATTCGACCCTCGCCCGACGCGACGTTCGCGGAACTCGATGGTGCGGTATCGGATGTCGATCGCGTGATTCGCATATTCGACGCATTGCTGCGACTGGCGGAAATCGATTCCGGCATGCGCCGCTCGGGCTTCGTCGCGCTGGACGCCACCGATCTTGCGGCGAGCGCTGTGGAATTCTACGCACCCGCAGCGGAGCTGAAGAATATCGATCTCATCCACCGCCCGGGCGGCCGTGTGTCGGTGTCCGGCGATCCGATCCTGCTCGCCCAGGCGCTGAGCAATTTGATCGAGAACGCATTGAAATATGCGCCGCAGAACGGCGCGGTCGAAGTCGCCGTGCGGGAGCACGACGACGGAACCGCGGAGATTTCGGTAGCGGACGACGGCCCGGGCATCGTCGATTCGGAAAAGCACAAGGTGGTCGAGCGTTTTTACCGGGGGGATGCCAGCCGCGGCACCCCGGGAGTGGGCCTCGGCCTGAGCCTGGTGCAGGCAGTGGCGAAGCTGCACGGCAGCGGGCTCGAGCTGTCGGACCGTACTCCGGGCCTGTGCGCCACGATTCGCGTGCCCCTCGCTGCGGCGGGCGCCATCGCGGCTTCGGCACCGTCAGCGTACAGCGGCGCGCACCGGGCGTAGGATGGCCACGTTCCGCTCTTGCGCCATGTCGAGCGGAGGCAGCCCGAAGCGCGCGGTCGCATCCGCAATTTGCTTGAAAATGGCGGCGGATACGCCGGCGTCCGCGACCAGTCTCGGGATCCCGCTCAGCGTCAAGCGTTCGCCATAACCGCCCTCTACCGGATACAGGCGCAGCTCCGTCAGTTCATTGCCCGCGAAGCGGCTGACCGCGATCACGCTGCGGAAGGTGAAATCGTGCGCGAAGGAGTCGCGGTTGAGCGGCGCCGTCAGATCGTAGTCCGTCGCCTTCTCAGGGTGCTGCCACGCAGCGGCCAGCAGCGCCCGGTTGCCCT
>JBDTIO010000341.1:0-3007 GCA_039936375.1 Caldimonas sp.
GTGGTCGCTCCAGACGCCGTGCGCGGCATCGACGGCCGACTGGTGCGTCGACATCGGGTGCACGGTGTCGTTGATGTTCTCGAGGTAAATCTTCCAGTTGCAGCGGATCACGCTGCGCAGGCAGCCGCCGGCAATCTCGATCCGACCGAGCGGCGAGCGGTCGACCAGGTTGTCGATCGAGCGCAGCGCGTCACCGAAGCAGCTCTCGAAATCGACGCCGCCGTCGCCCGGCTTGACGAAGACGAAGTCGCGATGGATGCCGACATGGCGCAGCGCCGTCATGCCGCCGCCCGACTCGCATTCCTGCAACCGCGTGCCGTCGTAGCCGCTCTTCAGCGGCACGCCCACCGGCGCGCCGTCGAGGCGATAGGTCCAGGCGTGATACGGGCATCGGAAGTGACGGCCGACGTTGCCGCTTTCGTCGGTGACGAGTTGCGTGCCCTTGTGCGCGCAGCGGTTGTAGAGCACGCGGATGCCGCCGTCGGCCTGGCGCACCATGACGAGCGGGCGGCCGGCGATCTCGACCGTGATGTAGTCGCCCGGCTCGGGCACCTGGCTGGCGTGGCCGACGTAGCTCCAGGTGTTGGCGAAGAAATGACGCTGCTCGAGCGCGAAAACGTCCTCGCTCAGGTACAGATCGCGGTGCACGCGGTCGGCCTCGACCAGCGCGCGGATCGCCCCTTGGCCGAGGCGCTCGCTCATTGCCGCGGCGGCCGCGCCATCAGGGCACGAGCTTCCACTGGCCCTTTTCCAGCCGGATCAGGACGATCGAGCGCTGGTCGAGGCCGTAGACGTCGTCGGGCTTGAAGTTGTAGACGCCGTGCGTGCCGGCCAGCTCGTGCGTCGTGCCGATCGCCTCCCTCAGCGCGGCGCGGAACTGCGCCGTGCCGGGCTCGCTGCCGCCCTTCAGCGCGCGCGCCGCCGCATCGGCGAACACCAGGTAGGCGTCGTAGGTGTAGGCCGAGAACGCGTCGCTCGGCAACGCGCCTTCGCTCTTCTTGTAGGCACCCTGGAATTCGAGCGCCACCTTGCGCACCGGGTTGGCCGCGGGCAACTGGTCGGCCACCATCACCGGGCCGCTCGGCACGATCAGGCCGTCGGCCGAGGCGCCGGCGACGCGCACGAAGTCGGCGTTGATGAGGCCGTGCGTGCCGTAGAGGCGACCCTTGTAGCCGCGCTCGGCCAGGCCGAGGTAGGGCAGCGCGCCTGGCGAGCCGGAGTTGCCGGCGAGCACCGCGTCGGGATGGGCGGCGATGATCTTCAGCACCTGGCCGGCGATCGACGTGTCGCTGCGCGCATAACGCTCGTTGGCGACGATCTTGATGCCGGCCGGGCCGGCCGCCTTCTCGAGCGAGCTGTAGACGAGGTCGCCGAGGGCGTCGCTGAAGCCGATGTAGGCGACCGTCTTGACGCCGTTCGCCCTCATGTGGTCGACGACCGCCGCCACCATCAGCGGGAACGGCTGCGTGATGCAGACGGTCCAGCCGCCCTCGCCGGGCGGCAGGTTGATCGGCGTCGGCGAGAGCAGCGGCGTGTGCGTCTCGCGGGCCACCGCGGCGATTGCCATCGCACCCGGCACGCCGGAGGTGCCGATCAGCGCGTCGACCTTGTCCTCGGCGACGAGCTTGCGCGCGTCGCGGGCCGCGACCGCCGGGTCGGAGGTGTCGTCGAGCATGATCAGCTGCACCTTGCGCCCGGCGACCAGCGGGTGCTGCGCGAACGCCGCCTGGATGCCTTTCGCGTAGGGAATGCCGAGGCCCGACACCGGCCCCGACATCGAGCTGATGAAGCCGATCTTCAGGTCGGCGGCGAGCGCGGGAGTGGACAGGGCGATAGCCGCGGTCGCGACGGCGCCCGCGCGAAGGAGGAGGTTCATGCGGAGGGTTCGAGTAAGCATCGGCGGGAAAGGAGCGAGGCGCTTATGGCAGCGTCCTCAATCATTTAGAGATAAAGCATCTTAGCCGCAGCGTTCGGCCCTGACAAGGCGGCGGCCCCGGAGGCGTCGGGGCGCCAGCGCGAGTACAGGTGCGGGTGCCGGTGCGACTAGAGCGTCAGGCTGCCGACGCTGGTGCCGCCGCAGACGTAAAGCACCTGGCCGGTGACGAAGCCCGCCGCCGGGTCGGTGAAGAAGGCGACGGCGCGAGACACGTCGGCCGCTTCGCCGAGCCGCTTGACGGGCACCGCGGCGGCGAGCGCACGTTCCTTGTCGCTGCCTTCGGGAACGACCTCGAAGAACATGTCGGTGCGGATCGGCCCGGGCGCGACGACGTTGACGGTGATGCCGTCGGCCGCCAGCTCGAGCGCCCAGGTGCGCGCCATGCCGAGCATGCCGGCCTTGGTTGCCGAATAGCTGGTGCGCGTCGCCAGGCCGACCGCGGCGCGCGACGACAGCAGCACGACGCGGCCGAAGCGCTGCGCCTTCATCGCCGGCAACGCGGCCTGCAGCAACTGGATGGCGCAGCCGATATGCAATTCGACGAGCGCATCGAGGTCGGCGAGATCGACGTCGGCGACGAGCGCCGGGCGGATCACGCCGGCGTTGTGCACCAGCGTCGTCACCTCGAAGCGGCGTGCGAGATCGCGTGCCGCTTCGGCGGTGGCGGCGCGGTCCAGCAGATCGACCTCGACGCTATGCAGCTTCGGGTGCGCGATCGGGCTGACGCGTCGTGCCATCGAGACGACCTCGTAGCCATCGGCGAGAAAGCGCTCGCAGATCGCCAGACCGATGCCGGCGCTGCCGCCCGTGACCGCCGCGACCTTGCTCATGGTGCCCCCAAGGCGCTGCGCGCCGGCCCCCCGCGGGGGCGCGAGCGGCTTGGCCACGGCCAGTCGCCGCTCACGCCGCGTCTTCCACCAGCGCCAGCACGCGCAGCGGGCTGCCGCTGCCCTTCTCGATCTTCAGCGGCGGGCAAAGCAGCACCGCGCCGGTCGGCGGCAGCAGGTCGAGATTGGCGAGGCATTGCAGGCCGTAGCGGCCGGCCCCGTGCATGTAGTAGTGGCACGGATA
>JBDTIO010000342.1:0-2789 GCA_039936375.1 Caldimonas sp.
GGCTCGGTCGATCTCGGCAAGGCGCGTCGGCTCGACGACGCGAGCGGTCGCTACATCGAGTTCTGCAAGAGCACCTTCAGCAACGACCTGTCGCTGAAGGGCCTGCGCATCGTCGTCGACGCCGCGCACGGTGCGGCCTATCACGTCGCCCCGGATGTCTTTCACGAGCTCGGCGCCGAAGTGACGGCGATTGGCTGCCAGCCGGACGGCTTCAACATCAACGCCGGCTTCGGCGCGACGGCGCCGCAGGCGCTGGTCGACGCCGTGCGCTCGAATCACGCCGACTACGGCATCGCGCTCGATGGTGATGCTGACCGGGTGCAGGTCGTCGATGCGGCCGGCCGTCTCTACAACGGCGACGAGCTGCTCTACGTCCTGGCCACCGACCGGCAGCGTCAGGGAGGCGCGGTGCCGGGCGTCGTCGGCACGCTGATGACGAATCTCGGCGTCGAGGTGGGTCTGCGCGAGCGTGGCATCGATTTCGTCCGCGTCGCCGTCGGCGACCGCTATGTGCTGGAAGAGCTGCAGCGGCGCGGCTGGCAATTGGGCGGCGAAGGTTCGGGCCATCTGCTCGCGCTCGATCGGCACACCACCGGCGACGGCATCGTCAGCGCGCTGATGGTGCTGCAGGCCGTGGTGCGATCGAAACTGTCGCTGGCCGAGCTGCTGGGCGGCATTCGCCTCTATCCGCAAGCGCTCATCAACGTTCGCATGAAGCCGGGCGTCCCCTGGCACCCGAGCGTTGAGCTCGACACGATTCGCACCCGCATCGACGAGGAGCTCGGCGCGACCGGCCGGGTTCTGATCCGCGCGTCGGGCACCGAGCCGATGGTCCGCGTCATGGTCGAGGCCGCCGACGCCGCCGAGGCGAAGCGCTGCGCCGAGCGGCTGGCCGCGGCCGTCGCCTGACGGGTCGTCGTCTCACGCCAATCGGCGGGCGCACGGTCGCGGCTGATTTCCATCCGACGATTCGTTGCGGCCACGCGGCCTGGATGACAGGGACGTGACAGCGGCCGCGTGCCGCAGCCCTGGCCCGATGCCCGCAAGGATCGCCACCATTCCAGTGTCGCGGCATCGACTTGCCTGCGTCACGAAGCCGTCACATGGGCTGCCTAGAGTCACGCCCATCGGTTTCCAAACGCGAGGCACTTCATGACGTTTCCCTCTGCTCGTTCATTGTTCACGGGCGCCATGCTGGCGACCACGGTCGCGACCGCATCGGCCCAGGACATGACCGGCGCTGGCTCCAGCTTCGCGGCGCCGATCTATTCCAAGTGGGCCGACTCCTACAACAAGGCGACCGGCGCCCGGCTGAACTACCAGTCGATCGGTTCCGGCGCCGGCCTGCAGCAGATCCGTTCCAAGACGGTCGATTTCGGCGCTTCCGACATGCCGCTGACGGACGCCGAACTCGCCAAGGACAACCTGGTCCAGTTTCCGACCGTGATCGGCGCCGTCGTTCCGGTGGTCAACATCAAGGGCGTGGCGCCGGGGCAGATGAAGACGACCGGGGAAGTTCTCGCCGAGATCTATCTGGGCAAGATCACCAAGTGGAACGATGCGGCGTTGACCGCGCTGAACCCGGGTGTTCCCTTGCCCGACGCCGCGATCTCGACGGTGCGTCGCGCCGACGGCTCCGGGACGACCTTCATCTTCACCGACTATCTCTCCAAGGTGAATCCGGAATGGAAGGCGAAGGTCGGCGTCGACACGGCGGTCAACTGGCCGAACGGCGCCGGCGGCAAGGGCAACGAAGGCGTCTCGTCGTTCGTTCAGCGCCTGCCCAATTCGATCGGCTACGTCGAGTACGCCTATGCCAAGCAGAACAAGATGGCCTACGTGCTCTTGAAGAACCACGCCGGCAACTACGTACCGCCCGATGCGGACAACGTCAAGGCGGCCGCGGCCGATGCCGACTGGGCCAAGACGTTCTACCAGATGCTGACCGACCAGCCCGGCAAGCAGGCCTGGCCCATCTGCGGCGCGACCTTCGTGATGATGCACAGGGTGCAGGACAAGCCGGTCAACGCCGCCAATACGTTGAAGTTCTTCGACTGGTCCTTCGCCAATGGCGACAAGTCGGCCGCCGACCTGGACTACGTGACTCTGCCCGACGCGGTGAAGTCGATGATTCGCAAGGAATGGGGCAACGGCATCCGCGACCTTGCCGGCAAGCCGGTCGCCCTCAAATGAGCGAAGCAATGCAGCGATTCACGCCTTGCATCGAAGGGCGCGCCGGTGCCGCGGCGCCTTTCGTGCGGCGATGAATTTTCGGCGATGATTAGAGGGAGCTGCCTTGGCCGCTACGTTGCCCGCAACCGCCTACCCCGACATCCAGAGCGTGCACCGGTCCGTCCCGAAGGGTCGCCCTCCCGCAGCCCGCAGCGCGCTGCCGTGGGCCGACACCTTGTTCGCGGCGCTGGCTCATCTGGCGGCGTGGGTCACTCTCGCCATCCTGGTCGGCATCCTGGTTTCGCTGGTCGTCGGCGCGGCACCTGCCATCAAGGAATTCGGGCTCGGCTTCCTCTGGAGCACCGCCTGGGATCCGGTGCAGAACAAGTACGGCGGCCTGGTCATGATCTACGGCACGCTGATGACCTCGTTCATCGCACTCGTGATTGCGGTGCCGGTGAGCTTCGGCATCGCGCTCTTCCTGACCGAGCTTTCCCCCGGCTGGCTGAAGCGACCACTCGGCACGGCGGTCGAGCTGCTCGCCGCGGTGCCTTCGATCGTCTATGGCATGTGGGGGCTCCTCGTCTTCAGCCCGGTGCTGTCGACCTACGTGCAGC
>JBDTIO010000343.1:0-8138 GCA_039936375.1 Caldimonas sp.
CACGAAACGAAGCCCAAGCTCATCATCGCCGGCGCTTCGGCGTACAGCTTGAAGATCGACTTCGCCCGATTCGCCAAGGTCGCCAAGGACGTCGGCGCCTGGTTCATGGTCGACATCGCGCACTACGCCGGCCTTGTCGTCGCCGGTGTCTACCCGAACCCGGTGCCGCACGCCGACGTCGTCACCTCGACGACGCACAAGAGCCTGCGTGGGCCGCGCGGCGGCATCATCGTCATGAACGACGAAGCGGTGGCGAAGAAGATCAACAGCGCCGTCTTCCCCGGTCTGCAGGGCGGCCCGCTGATGCACGTCATCGCGGCCAAGGCGGTCGCCTTCAAGGAAGCGCTGGCGCCCGAGTTCAAGGTCTACCAGGAACAGGTGGCAAAGAACGCCGTCGTTCTGGCTGACACCTTGACCGAGCGGGGGCTGCGCATTGTCAGCGGCCGCACCGAAAGCCACCTGATGCTGGTCGACTTGCGGCCGAAGGGGCTGACCGGAAAGGAAGCCGAGACCGTGCTGCAGTCAGCGCATATGACGTGCAACAAGAACGGCATTCCCAACGACCCGCAAAAGCCGATGGTGACCAGTGGCATCCGCCTCGGCACGCCGGCGATGACGACGCGCGGCTTCGGTGCCGTCGAAGCACGGCAGACGGCGCACCTCATCGCCGACGTGCTCGACCACCCGAACGAGCTGGCGAACATCGCCACGGTACGAGCCAAGGTCGCAACGCTGACGCGCGACTTCCCCGTCTATGGCTAGGACGATGACTGCCCCCACGCTCACTGCGTCCGCTGCTCCCGGCGGCGGCGTCCGGTCGGCTTGGGAGCGGCCCGGCGCCGACTGAAGCGATGCGCTGCCCGTTCTGCAGCCACGAGGACACCCAGGTCGTCGAGACGCGCGATTCCGACGAGGGCGACGTCGTTCGCCGGCGCCGCCGCTGCCAGAGCTGCGACAAGCGCTTCACCAGTTACGAACGGGCTGAGATCGCCTTGCCTTCGGTCGTCAAGAAGGACGGCACACGCGCCGAGTTCGACCCGGCCAAGGTGCGCGCGTCGATGACGCTGGCCCTCCGCAAGCGCCCGGTCAGCACCGAGCAGATCGACGCAGCGATGGAACGCATCCAGGACAAGCTGCTCAACGGCGGCGCCAAGGAAGTGCTCTCGGCCAAGCTCGGCGAGCACGTCATGCGCGAGCTCAAGCGCATCGACAAGGTCGCCTACGTGCGCTTCGCCTCGGTGTATCGCAGCTTCGAGGACGTCGACGAATTCCGCCAGCTGATCAGGGACATCTGAAGCTGCCCGGCGCCTGATCCGAGGCTTCCCCCGAAGGGACGGCCGCCTCGTTCCCCCCGCGATTCCCCTCGATACGGAATCGCGAAAAAGCTCACGCTTTTCTACAGTGCTTCGCATCGACACGAAGCACCACATCAGGCCGTCGCATGCAGGTCAGCCGTTGCCGGTGGCAACCCGGCTCACGCTGTCGGGCAGCGGCGACGCAGCCGCGCCCGAATGCAGTGTCGAGGCGATGCAGACCGTTCGCTACGTGGCCGCCGGCAGCCTTCATGTCGACGCCGTGCCGGTCGATGCCGTGTCGGCATCGATCGGCGTCGCCGCCTTGGACGACACCGGCGACCGCTTCGCTTCGTATCGATGCCTGGTCACGCCACGGGCCGACGGACGGTGGTCGGGCAAGACGACGCTCGTTCCCACCGGCTGGACGATCGGCAGCGGCGCCGCCGATCGGCGCGCCTGCAGATTTGCGAGCGATCGCGACGACAGCGGCGCGATCGATGCGAACATCGAGCATCCGGCCGACTATGCCGACGTGAACGGCACCCTGACGGAGCAGAATTTCCTCGTCGTTCCCGGCAACCAGGCGTGCCCGGCCGCGCCCGGCGACAGCGCCCTTTCCGCCGGCTTCGGCACCGTGCAGCAGCAGCCCTGAACCGGAACCGCTCGACATGAGAGATCCGCCGAAACCCGACCTTGCCGAAAAGGCGCTGCAGGCGCCGATGCGCGAGGCATTGGCGCTCGCCGAGCACGCGATCGGCCTGTCCGACCCGAACCCACGCGTCGGCTGCGTCATCGTCGCCAGCGACGGTGCCGAGATCGGCCGGGGTCACACGCAGGAAGCGGGCGGCGCGCACGCGGAAGTCATGGCCCTGCGCGACGCCGCCGCGCGCGGTGCCAGCGTGCGCGGCGCCACGGTGTTCGTGACGCTCGAGCCCTGCTCGCACCACGGCCGCACGCCACCTTGCGCCGACGCGCTCGTCGAGGCCGGCGTCGGCCGCGTCGTCATGGCGATCCAGGACCCGAACCCGCTCGTCGCCGGCCAAGGCTCGGCGCGGCTCACGGCCGCCGGCATCGATGTCGCGAACGGCCCGCTCGCCGACGAAGCACGCGAGCTCAACATCGGCTTCGTCTCGCGCATGGAGCGCGGCCGGCCGTGGCTGCGCATGAAAGCCGCGGTCTCCCTCGATGGCCGCAGCGCGCTCGACAACGGCGTGAGCCAGTGGATCACCGGCGAAACCGCACGAGCCGACGGCCACGCCTGGCGCAAGCGCGCCGGCGCGCTGCTCACCGGCGTCGGCACCGTGCTCGACGACGACCCGCGGCTCGATGTCCGGCTGGTCCCGACCGCGCGCCAACCGCTGCGCGTGATCGTCGATTCACGCCTGCAGACGCCGGGCAACGCGCGCATCCTCGAGGCACCGGGCCGGGTGCTGCTCTATGCGGCAGTCGACGACGGCGATCGGCGGCGCGAGCTCGAGGCACACGGCGTCGAGATCGCCTTGCTGCCCTCGCCGACCGGCAAGGTCGATCTGGCGGCCATGCTCGCCGACCTTGGCCGGCGCGGCATCAACGAGCTGCACGTCGAAGCCGGCGAGAAGCTCAACGGCTCGTTCCTGCGCGAAGGCCTGGTCGACGAGCTGCTCGTCTACGTCGCGCCGCGCCTTCTCGGCGGCGGCCGCGGCCTGGCCGCGCTCGGCCCGTTCGAGACGCTCGAGCAAAGCCTCTGCTTCCGCTTCATCGACGCCGCACCGGTCGGCTCCGACCTGCGATTGCGCCTGCGCCCGGCCTGACGCCTCGGCGACGCCGGTCCTTGGCAACGGCGACGACAATCGCCGCATGTTCACCGGCATCGTCGGCGGCGTCGGCCGCATCGTCGAAGCGCGGCCCCTCGGCGCGGGCACGGCCTTCGGCAAGTCGCTGGCGATCGAAGCGCCGGTCGGCTTTCTCGACGACGTCGGCATCGGCGACAGCATCGCCCTGTCGGGCGCCTGCATGACGGTCGTCACGCTCGACGCGGCGGCTCGTCGCTTCAGCATCGAGATCTCCGCCGAAAGCCTCGACAAGACTACCGGGCTCGACGGCCCCGGCGAGGTCAACCTCGAAAAGGCGATGCGCGCCGATGCACGTCTGGACGGCCATCTCGTCAGCGGCCACGTCGACGGCGTCGGCCGCGTCTCGCATTTCGAACGCATCGGCGAGTCGTGGGCGCTGCGCCTCGAAGCGCCTCGATCCCTTGCCCGCTTTCTCGCCGTCAAGGGCTCGGTCGCGGTCGACGGCGTCAGCCTCACCGTGAATCGAGTCGTCGATTCACCCACGGCCTGCGAGATCAGCATCAACCTGATTGCGCACACCGTAGGGAACACGAGCCTGCGCAACCTCGCCGTCGATCGCCAGGTCAATCTCGAGATCGACCTCGTCGCCCGCTACGTCGAGCGCATGCTCGGCGGTGCGGCCCGCGGCGCGTGAATCCACGCGAGCCGCCTGCTTCACCCTGACGCCTACAATTTCCATCATGCCGATCGCACCGATTCCCGAGCTGGTGGCCGAGCTGGCCGCCGGCCGCATGGTCATCCTCGTCGACGAAGAAGATCGCGAGAACGAAGGCGACCTCGTGATCGCCGCTGACCATATCACGCCCGAGGCGATCAACTTCATGGCCCGTTTCGGCCGGGGCCTGATCTGCCTGACGCTGACGCGCGAGCGCTGCGAGCGCCTGCAACTGCCGCCGATGGCGGCGAAGAACGGCGCGCCCCACGGCACCGCGTTCACCGTCTCGATCGAGGCCGCCATCGGCATCACGACCGGCATCTCGGCGGCCGATCGCGCCCGTACCGTGCAGGCCGCCGTGCGCAAGGACGCGCGGCCGAGCGACCTGGTGCAACCTGGCCACATCTTTCCGCTGCAGGCGCAAGACGGCGGCGTGCTCATGCGCGCCGGCCACACCGAAGCCGGCTGCGACCTCGCGGCGATGGCCGGCCTCACGCCCGCCACCGTGATCTGCGAAGTGATGAACGACGACGGCACGATGGCGCGCCTGCCCGATCTCGTCGCCTTCGCCGAGACGCACGGGCTGAAGATCGGCACCATCGCCAGCCTGATCGAACACCGCAGCCGCCACGAAACGCTGATCGAACGCGCCGGCACGCGCAAGATGCTCACGCCGCAGGGCGAGTTCGACTGCACCGTCTACCGCGATCGCGCCGACGGCCTGCACCTCGCGCTGACGCATGGCCGCTGGTCCCCGGCCGATGAAGTGCTGGTGCGCGTCCATGAGCCGCTCTCTGTGCTCGACCTGCTCGATGCCGGCCCGGGCGATCACTCCTGGCCGCTGGCGCGGGCCCTGGCTACGTTGCAAAGGAGCGAGCGCGGCGCCGCCGTGCTGCTCAACTGCGGCGAAGACGCCGCGGCGCTGCTGCCCCAGGTGCTGGCGCGCAGCCGCGGCGCGCGCCGTCCGGTCACGCCGATGGACTTGCGTACCTATGGCATCGGCGCGCAGATCCTGCGCGATCTCGGTGTCGCGAAGATGAAGCTGCTCGGCAGCCCGCGCCGCATGCCGAGCATGGCCGGCTACGGGCTCGAAGTGACCGGCTTCGTCGCCGACGAGCCGGTCGTGCCGGCACCGCTCGCCACCCATGCGCCACGCTGACCAGGGCGAGGCCGCTCGCCTCGACGGTCACGACCTGCGCATCGGCATCGTCCAGTCCCGCTTCAACCCAGGCCTCACCGATCGCATCGCCGAGTCGTGCCGCGCCGAGTTGGTCGTGCTCGGCGTCGCCGCCGATGCCGTCGTGAAGATCCAGGTGCCCGGCGCGCTCGAGATCGGCGTCGCGCTCAACGCCATGGCCGAGTCGGAAGACTTCGATGCGCTCGTCGCAATCGGTTGCGTGATCCGCGGCGAGACCTATCACTTCGAGCTCGTCGCCAACGAAAGCGGCGCCGCGGTGACGCGCGTCTCGCTCGATCACGGCGTGCCGATCGCCAATGCCGTGCTCACCTGCGAGAACGAAGCCCAGGCCGTCGAGCGTGCCGACGACAAGGGGCGCGACGCCGCCCGCGTCGCCGTCGAGATGGCGAACCTGTTGGACGACTGGTCATGAGCGAGCCGGACGAAGTCGACCGGCCCGACGCCGGGCCGACCCAAGGCGGCCCGCGCCCCCCCGGGGGGCAGCGCAGCGGCGCAAGCCGCAAGCGTGGGGGCTCCCTCTCACCGAGACGCAAGGCACGCGAATTCGCGCTGCAAGGGCTCTACGAATGGTTGATCGGCGGTGCCGATGCCGGCGTCGTCGATGCGCATGTGCGCGAGCAGGAAGGCTTCGCCAAGTGCGACGCCGCCCATTTCGACGTGCTGCTGCACGGTTGCATCCGCGAAGCGATCGAGCTGGATGCCCTGCTCGTTGTTCACCTCGATCGCAAGACCGAGCGGCTCTCGCCGGTCGAGCACGGCGTGCTGCTGATCGGCGCCTACGAGCTCAAGCATTGCATCGACATTCCGTACAAGGTGGCGATCAACGAAGCCGTCGAGCTGGCCAAGAGTTTTGGTGGCACCGACGGCCACAAGTACGTGAACGGCGTGCTCGACCAGGTCGCACCGGTCTTGCGCGGTGCCGAAGTCGAGGCGATGCGGGCACGGCGCGGCTGAATTTCCGGGCGCCGCCGACAGGTGGCGAGCGGGCTTGGCGAACGTCGCGCCGAGACGGCAAAAGGGCCTCAAGCCGCAGACCGAATGGTGAGCTTGTGTTACTAACGTTCGCAGCGCCGCCTTTTTCACACTTCACCCTGCTGCGCCTCACTTAAGCTGGCGTCGTGAGCAGCAGTAGTTCGCCCCCGCCCGCGTCCGACGATTCCGAGCCCGTTTCGCCCAGCTTGCCTGGCGTTGCGCTCTGGAGCGATTCCGATGGCGTGCGTCCGGCCAGCCCCGGCTTGTCGGGCCTCGTCGCGACGCCGACCGACCGCGCCATGCCGACGATCGGCCACATCGGGCGCTACGCCCTCAAGTACCAGCTCGGCAGCGGCGGCCTCGGCACGGTGTTCGCCGCTCACGACCCGCTGTTGTCGCGACTCATCGCCGTGAAGACGCTGAACGTCGCGATCAAGGAAGAAGAGCGCGAGGCGTTCAACACGCTTTTCATCAACGAGGCACGCGCTGCCGGCGGCCTGAGCCATCCGCACATCGTCACCGTGTTCGACGCCGGCATCAGCGACAACCGCGCCTACATCGCGATGGAGCTGCTGAAGGGCCGCGACCTGCGCCAGCTGCGCCAGGAAGGCTGGCGTGCGACGCCGGCACAGGCGGCGCTGATCGTGCGCCGCGTCGCCGATGCGCTGGCCTTCGCTCACTCGAAGGGCGTGATCCATCGCGACATCAAGCCGGCCAATATCTTCATGGTCGGGCGCACGCAGCCGCGCGTGCTCGACTTCGGCATTGCCCGCGTTGCCCATCGGCAAGACAACGGCGACGCGATGCCCGGCGCCGGCTCGCCCTACTACATGGCGCCGGAGCAAGTACGGCGCCAGCCGGCCGACCGCCGTGCCGACGTGTTTTCGCTCGGCGTGGTCCTCTACGAGCTGCTGACCGACGTCAAACCGTTCCAGGGCCAGACGCTCAAGGACATCACGAACGCCGTGCTCGTGCACGAGCCGCCGCTGGCCAACAAGGTCGAGGCGTCGGTGCCAAAAGCGCTCGCCGATATCACGGCACGGGCGATGGCCAAGGATCCGGAGCAGCGATTCCGATCGGCGCGCTCGTTCGCCCGCGAGCTGCGCCAGTGGCTCGATGCGAATCCGGTCGCACCCGAGGCCGACGCGACCCTGCCCGCCCTGGCTGCCGACACCCGCAAGCGCCGCGGTCCGGTGGTCGCCGTCGCCGCGGTGGCGCTGATTGCGTTGCTTCTGGCCAGCGGCCTGGGGTGGCAAAGCACATTGGCCACGGCGTCCGTACCGCTCGTGCCGATGGCGACATCGCCGATACACGCCGACCCCGCTGCGCCCATCCGGGCGCCCGTCGCAGCCGCGACCTCGCTGTCTACGCCGACGACCGCGGCGATGCCGGCCGCGTCAGCCACCGCCGCTTCCCCGGCCGCGACGGTCGCCGCAGGCGGAACCGCCTCGAGCAACGCCACCGACGCCTTGCTCCTCGCCAGCATCGTTCCGACGAATCTGGTCGCGCCGACAGCGACGCCGCCGACGCCGACGCCGAGCAGTTCCCGTCTCGTTGCAGACGACCCGTCGCCGGTCGCAGCAACGCCAACCCAGCACCGTGCCGAACCCTCGAGCGCGGGGACCACGACGACCAGTGTCGCGCCGGCCACCAAGGAATCGGCGAAGGACCGCCGTGCCCGCGAGACACGCGAGCGCGAGGCAAAGAGCCGCGACGTGCAACTCGCCGCCGCATCGGCGCTGGTCGCCCCGGCGACGGGAACGGTCAAGATCGCGATCAGCCCGTGGGGCCAGGTCGAAGTCGATGGCTCGCCCTCGGGCGCCGCGCCACCGCTCACCGAGCTCACTCTGGTCGAAGGCCGGCACCAGATCGTTGTTCGTAACGGCGACTTCACGCCCTACGTCACGACGATCAACGTCGCCGGTGGCCAGGTGCTGTCGCTGCGCCACAAATTCGGCTCCTAGGCCTGTTGACAGGCCTCAGCCGATGCCCGTTCGCTCGTTTTGTCTGCCGTGAATCGACGCCGCGCCGCGATAGCATCGACCGCCTGGCTTTTCCTCGGTGCCTGCGCGCAAGTGCCTGCCCCGGTCGGCCTGCTCGACGTGAGCACGCGGCCCGCGGAGAAGGCCTTGCTGGACGGCCTCAAGGCATATGACGACGCTCAATACGAAACCGCGGAGCGACAG
>JBDTIO010000344.1:0-3620 GCA_039936375.1 Caldimonas sp.
TGCAGGCCGAGCACAGCGTCACCTATCCCTGCCTGAAGGAAGGCGACCCGGGCGACTCGGTCGTGTTCGTGCAGGACTTCCCGACCCCGACCGGGCGCGCGACCTTCGTGCCCGCCGACATCATCCCCGCCGACGAGCGACCCGATGCCGAATACCCGTTCGTGCTCATCACCGGCCGCCAGCTCGAGCACTGGCACACCGGCAGCATGACGCGGCGCTCGGGCGTGCTCGATGCTCTCGAGCCCGATCCGGTGGCGCTGCTGCATCCGCTGGACATCGTCAAGCTCGGCATCGAGGCCGGCGACCTGGTCACGATCGCGTCGCGCCGCGGCACGGTGACGCTCTACGCGCGCGCCGACGAAAGCTCGCCGAGGGGTTCGGTCTTCGTCGCCTTCTGCTACTACGAAGCGGCGATCAACAAGCTCACCAACTCGGCGCTCGATCCGTTCGGCAAGATTCCGGAGTTCAAGTACTGCGCCATCCGCGTGACCCCGGGCGGCCCGACACCGGTGCAGCGAAGTTTCGGCGGCGGCCAGATTCTCGCCGGCGAGCCGACCGTCGCCTGAGCGGCCGCTTGCTCCACCGCTGCCCGGCGGCGCCAAGGCAGTGGCGCCGTCAATCTCCCTGCAACTGCGCCAGGTCGGCGGAGGTATTGGCGTTGAAGAATGCGCTCGCCTCTTCGAATATCACTTCGCTGCAGCGATGCTGGCCAGCCCACAGGCCGATCTTGCCGCGGCCGCTTTCCAGGAACGCCGCCGCGCTTTCGCGAAGGCCGACCTTCATGAGAATGAACACCGGTTGCCGGTGCAGAACGCCGTCTTCGCGCGTTACCGCCATCGCCCTGTCACCTTCGGGCTCGACCCCGCCGGCCCGGCGCGCCACCAGATCGAGCGGAAAATTCGGCGTGTCGCAGGGCACGCTGACGAGGTACGGTGTCCGGCAACGCTGCATGCCAGCGAGCATGCCGGCCAGGGGGCCGGGATATTCGGCTAGCGCGTCGGGCCAGACCGGAACGCCCATCGCCTCGTACTGCGCAAGGTGGCGATTGGCGTTGACCGCCAGCGCGCCGACCTGGGGTCGGAGCCGCTGCAATGCATGCTGCGCGAGAGGCACGCCGAGATGCATCTGCAGCCCCTTGTCGACACCGCCCATGCGGGTGCCGCGGCCGCCGGCGAGAACCAGGCCGGTGATGTCGGATAGTGCGATGCTCATCGTGCGAACCCAAAGGCGCGAGAACCGGTCGAACCGGCCGGCCTCGCGGGTCGGGCGATCGTATCGCCGAACATGTTGACCACCCCACTCCACTGACCGCGCATAGCCGATGCTCCTGCTGCCCGAAGCCCAGGCCTTGCCCGAGGTGCAACGCGCCCCGCGCCTCACGGCAGCGGCGTGCGAGCTGTTGCGCGAGATCGAGATCGTCGACGGATACGGCGAGCGCCGGCGCATCCACATTCCGGCGGAACGGCCGCTGACCATCTTCGTCGACAAGCACGAGCTGGTGACGCTGATGACGCTCGGGGCCAGCCCGGAGCTACTGGTGCTCGGCTACCTGCGCAACCAGCGCCTGATCGGCAATGTCAGCGACATCGATTCCGTCACCGTCGACTGGGACGTTCACGCGGCTGCCGTGAAGACGCGCGGCGGCCTGACCGACCTCGTCGCCAAGACAGCGCGCCGCGTCGTCACCACGGGTTGCGGCCAGGGCACGGTGTTCGGCGACCTGATGAGCCAGATCGCCGACGTGCAGTTGCCCGAAACGAGCGCGGCACGGATCCGGCAAAGCACCCTGCACCGGATACTGGAGACGATGCGCCAGCAGGACAGCGTCCACAAGAAGGCCGGCTCGGTGCACGGCTGCGCCCTCTTTCGCGGCTCGTCGCTGCTGGTCTTCGTGGAAGACGTCGGCCGGCACAACGCCATCGACACCATTTCCGGATGGATGGCGATGCACGGCGTCGCCGGCAGCGACAAGACCTTCTACACGACCGGCCGCCTCACCAGCGAGATGGTGATGAAGTCGGCGCAGATAGGCGTACCCATCATCGTCTCGCGCAACGGGGTCACCGCGATGGGCTACGACATGGCCTCGAAGCTCGGCATGACCCTCTTCGGCCGCGCCGCCAATCGCCACTTCCTCTGCTACACCGGCGCCGAGCGATTCGATGCCGAGCCCGACGTGCGGCGAGGGCCGGTTCGTTCGGCTTGAAACGATAAAAGAATCGGGGCAAAGATCAGTCCCGATCCGGCACCGTTGTCATTGCTCGATCGACTGGGTTCGCCAAGGGCGTCGGGTGGCCGACGGAGCGAAGTAAAGGGAAAGGGGAACGGTGCGGATCGGCATGCCGCAGATGCTGTCGCCGATCGCGCGCCCTTGCCGGCTACAGCACGTCGTCGATCGTCTTCGGGTCATCGGTCTGGCCGACCTTGGTCAATACCCTGTTCGCGAAATTAGAGATGGCCTTGCCCAGGTCGGCCTCCTTGCCCGTCTTGCCTTTCAGTAAGTCGATGACCTTCGCCGCGGCGGCGTTGACTTCGCTAACCTTTCCCTTTGCATTGGACAGAGCCGATTTCTGGTTGGGCTGCGCCTTGTTCACACGCCAGCGAATGAATGCTTGCAGTGAGGCGCTCTTCCGCCTACATTGTCGACAATCGATCACCGGGCCGGATCGCGACGCACGATGGCCTTTGCCGACTCCATCTCCAAGCTGCCCCGCGCGACGTTCCGCGAGCACATCGCCGAGCGCCTTCGCTCCGCCATCCTCTCCGGTGAGCTCGAACCGGGGGCAGCCCTCGTCGAGACAAACCTGGCCGATCGCTTCGTCGTCAGCCGCACGCCGTTGCGCGAAGCGCTGCGGCAGCTCATCGAAGAAGGCCTGATCACGTCGGTGCCGTACACCGGCACGCGGGTCATCGACCTGGCCGTCGAAGACGTGCGCGAGATCCACTCGCTGCGGACCACGCTCGAACGCTTCGCTTTCGAGCAGGCGTGGCCGAAGCGGGATGCGGCGTTCGGCAAGGAGCTTCGGCGGCGCAAGACCGCGCTCACGAAAACCATCGATCGCGGCGACGACCTGGCCAGCATTGCCGCCGAGCTCGAACTGCACAGCCTCGTCTACGAAGCCAGCGGGCACCGCCTGCTGCAGCGAAGCTGGGCCGACCTGCGCGGACGGCTGCAGCTGTACTGGGCCGCCCACCACCGCGCCCACGGCAAGCGCGGGCCGCGCCGCGACGCACACGACAGCTACGTCGCTGCCGCGTTGGCCGACGACCTTGGTGCAATGCGCGCCGAGGTCGACGCCCACATGCTTCGCGGCGCCCGCCAGACCGAGCGATTCCTCAGCGCCCGCATGCGGGCTTCATCCCGAACCGTCACCTTGCAGGAGGCACCCCATGTCTGATCGTCTTCTTCTTCGTCGCCGCATCGTGCTGGCCTTCGCCGCGGCAGGCTGCGCCCCGGCCGCCTGGTCGCAGGCGGCGGCCGACAACACGCTGGCCCAGATCAAGCAGCGCGGCAGCCTGCGCGTGGGTGTGACGCAAGCACCGCCCTGGTTCTCGAAGAATCCGAAGTCGGGCGATTGGAGCAGCGGCGTCGGCGTCTCGCTGGGCAAGGCGATGGCCGC
>JBDTIO010000345.1:0-8468 GCA_039936375.1 Caldimonas sp.
TCGAGTTCGTGGTCGGCAAGGACAAGCGCTTCTTCTTCCTCGAGATGAACACGCGGCTGCAGGTCGAGCATCCGGTCACCGAGGCGATCTGCGGGCTCGATCTGGTCGAGCAGATGATCCGCGTCGCCGCCGGCGAGCCGCTCGCTTTCACGCAGCCGCAGATCTCTCGTGAAGGCTGGGCGATCGAGTGCCGCATCAATGCCGAGGATCCGCAGCGCGGCTTCCTGCCGAGCACCGGCCGGCTCATTCAATTCCGGCCGCCGCCGCAGACGATCTTCGCCGGCACGCCGCAGCTCGGTGCGAGCGGCGTTCGCGTCGACACCGGTGTCTACGAAGGCGGCGAGATCCCGATCCATTACGACTCGATGATCTGCAAGCTCATCGCCGTCGGCAACGATCGTGCGGCCGCGATCGCGACGATGAAGGACGCGCTCGATAGCTTCGTCGTGCGCGGTGTCTCGAGCAATATCTCCTTCCAGTCGTCGCTGCTCGCGAACTCGCGCTTCGCTGCCGGCGACTTCGACACCGGCTTCATCGCCGAGGAATATCCGCACGGCTTCGACGCGGCGCTCTCGCGTCACGACGATCGCAACCTCCTCTTCTCTTTTGCCGTGGCGACGAACCGGCGCTTGCTCGGCCGCTCCGCCGGCATCTCGGGCCAGTTGCCGGGCCACGAGCTGAAGATCGGCGAGGCCTTCATCGTCTGTCAGGTCGACGCCACCGGCCGCCGAAGCGAGACGCCGGCGAGCGTGCGCAGCGAAGGCGCCGACTACGTGGTCACGATCGCCGGATTGGCGCGACGCATTGCCTTGTCCAGCCCCTTGCGCGACACGGCGACGTGCGGCAGCGTCGATGGCAAGCCGTTCCACGCACAGATCGAGCGGCTGGGTCTGGCCTATCGCGTCACCCAGGGCGGTGCCCAGGTCGATGTTCGCGTGCTGTCGCCGCGCGCTGCCGAGCTGCATGCGTTGATGCCGTTCAAGCCGCCACCCGACCTGTCGCGCTTCCTGCTCTCGCCGATGCCGGGGCTGCTGGTCGACGTGGCAGTCGTGCCCGGCCAGATCGTGCGAGCCGGCGAGCGGCTCGCCGTGATCGAGGCGATGAAGATGGAGAACATTCTTGTCGCGGCGCAGCCGGGAGTGGTGGCACGCGTGGTCGCGGCAAAGGGGGCGAGCGTGGCTGTCGACGACGTGATCCTCGAATTCGAGCAAACGGCGGCGGCGCGATGACGAGCGTCACCGTGGTTCACGGATCGCGGCCCTTTGCGGTGCTCGGAGTTCAGCAGATCGCCATCGGCGCTTTGCACAAGGATCGATTGCGAACGCTTTGGGTCGATTTGCTCGGACTCGAGCCGAAGGGCAACTTTCGCAGCGAGCGCGACAACGTCGACGAAGACATCTGCGCGATCGGCAGCGGCCCGCACCAGGTCGAAGTCGATCTCATGGAGCCGATCGATCCCGAAGCCAAGCCGGCGGTGCACGTGACGCCGCTCAACCATGTCGGCCTGTGGATCGACGATCTCGGCGCCGCCGTCGCCTGGCTGACCGCAAAGGGGGTTCGCTTCGCGCCGGGCGGCGTGCGCAAGGGCGCTGCCGGTCACGATGTCTGCTTCCTGCATCCGAAAGCCAGCGAGGAGTTTCCGATCGCCGGCGAAGGTGTGCTGGTCGAGCTGGTGCAGGCGCCGCCCGAGGTCATCGCCGCACTGCGGCCACGCGTTGCCGGTTGAACGGCGAGAATCGACGCCGTTGCACGGCTTCGACACACAGAGATGACGGTCCATACGATCTTGAAGATGGGCGATCCGCGGCTGCTCCGCATCGCCAAGCCGGTCGAGCGTTTCGCGACACGCGAGTTGCGTGAGCTCGTCGCCGACATGTTCGAGACGATGCATGACGCGGGCGGCGCCGGCTTGGCTGCACCGCAGATCGGTGTCGATCTCGCGCTCGTCATCTTCGGCTTCCAGAAGAACGATCGCTATCCCGATGCCGCGCCTGTGCCCGAGACGGTGCTCGTCAATCCGCGCATCGAAGCGGTCGATGCGGTCGAGGAAGAAGGTTGGGAAGGGTGCCTGTCGGTGCCGGGCATGCGCGGCGTGGTGCCGCGTCTGGCGCGCATTCGCTACAGCGGCTTCGATCTCGATGGCCGGCCGATCGAGCGGAGCGCCGAGGGCTTTCATGCACGCGTGGTGCAGCACGAGTGCGATCACCTCGTCGGCACGCTCTATCCGATGCGCATTCGCGACTTCAGCCGTTTCGGTTTCACCAGCGTTCTCTTTCCGGAGCTCGATCCTGAGGCCGACGAGTGACAGCAAGCGCGTCTGCCGGGCAGCCTCGAGATGTAAAGGAAAGTGTCGACGGTGCGGGCGCGTCGGCATCGAGAGGCATTGAAGCGTTGAGGCAAGGGCGCGACTCGGCGAGCTTGGCTTCTTCGCGCTTGTGTCCTCAGGGAGTCTGCAGCATGAGCAAGATGAATCGAATCGCCACCGCTGAGCCGGTTTCATGGTCGGCGCGGCTTGTCGTTCTGGCGTTCTTTGCCTTGTTCGGCATCGGCTTCGCGTTGCAGGCCCACGCCCAGGCGCCGGCCGGCGACCCACCCGGTCGCGTGGCACGCCTCAGCGACGAAAGCGGTCAGGTCTGGCTGTACAGCCAGGATGACAACGAATGGGTCGCGCTCGATCGCAACCGGCCGTTGACGACAGGCGATCGCATCGCCACCGACAACGACGCGCGCGCCGAAATCACCCTCGGCACGACGACCCTGCGGCTCGACGCCGCGACCGAGCTCGAGATGGTGCAGCTGGACGACAGCACCTATCGCGTCCACCTGCATGGCGGGAGCGTCGCCGCGCGGTTGCGCAGCCCGCAGTCGCTCGCCGAGTTCGCGCTCGAAACCGACGAGGGACAGTTTCGTGTTCAGGCGGTCGGCCGCTACCGCTTCGATCGCTTCGACCAGGCGAGTGATCTCACCGTCGACGCGGGCCAAGCCGTCTTCGAAGACCGCAACAGTGCGCTGCCGCTGACGGCTGGGCAACATGCCCAGTTCTGGCTCGATGCCAGCGGCGCGCCGCAATACAACATGATCGAGCCGGCGCGCGACGCATTCGCTAGCTGGAACGACGAGCGCGACCGCGCCGAGAGCCGGCCGGTTGCCGCCGTCCGCTACGTGTCGCCCGAAATGACCGGTGGCGACGACCTCGACCGCTACGGCCAGTGGGAGCAGTCGCCCGACTACGGGCCGCTCTGGACTCCGGCCGACGTCGCCGTCGACTGGGCCCCCTACAGCGCTGGCCATTGGGCCTGGGTCCGCCCGTGGGGTTGGACCTGGGTCGATGCCGCGCCGTGGGGCTTCGCGCCGTTCCACTATGGTCGCTGGGTCAACTACCGCAATCGCTGGTCCTGGGCCCCGGGCACTTACGTCGCCCGCCCGGTGTACGCGCCGGCGCTCGTCGCCTGGATCGGCGGGCCACGCGTCGGCGTCTCGCTCTCGATCGGTGCCGGCGGCCTGCCCGTCGGCTGGTTCCCGCTGGCGCCGCACGAGGTCTACGTGCCGAGCTATCGCACGAGCCCGCGGTACGTGCGCGAAATCAACATCACGAACGTCACCAACGTCACCCGCATCACGACCGTCGTCAACAACGTCAATGGCGCGAACGATCGGCGCGAGTTCGCGAATCGGAAGTTCCCGAACGCGGTGACGGTGGTACCTGCCAGCGTGCTGACGGCACGCCAGCCGGTGGGCCCGGCGGCAGCGCAGTTCCGCGGCAATCCGCAGGTTCGCGCGCTCGTCGCCGATGCCCGACCCGGCCCGGCAATGACCGCAGCCCCGGTGGCCACACCGGTGGCGCGGCCCCGCTCGCCGAAGAGCCAGGGGCCGATTGCTCGTCCGCCGTTCCAAGGCCGTGCACCGGGCCTGCCGAGCGCTCGACCGGGCGCTAACGAAGGGCGTCCGCCGCTCGAGGCGCGGCGTCCGGACGCGCGCGCCGGCGAGCGGCCGAATGCGGTGCCAGGCGCCGGAGCCGTGGCGACGCCGGCGCCTGCGACCGGCGCTTCGCCGCGCTCCATTCCGGCGCCGCTATCGAGGCGTCCGACGTCGGCGGGCGCTCCGCCGGAGATCGCTCGGCCCGACGCGAATCGACCGGCCCCGGTCACGCGCGCGAATTCCGAAGCGATCGAACGACCGCCGGTCCGTGGCCGCATCCTTCGCGAGCCCGGTTCGGAAGGCAATTCGCCACGAGTCGTCGTGCCGCCGAGCACCGCGCAACGCGTCGCACCGTCGGTCGACGGAGCCCGCCCGCAGACCGTGCCGCGCAGCGAGCCATCCGCGGTTCGACCCGGCGATTCGCGGGGCGCCGACATCCAGCGCGTCGCCCCGACCCGTCCGGTTGAAGTGGTGCGACCTGTGGAAGTGCCGCGCCCCGCCGAGGCGCAGCGCAATGCCGAACCGCCGCGCGCTGCGCTCGAGCAGCATGTGCAGCGGCCGGAAGCGCCGCATCGGGAAGAAAAGCGCGAAGAAAAACGCGATCCGAAGGACCCGCCGAAATAGCCAGGTCGCGCCACGAACGCGCGCCGTCCTTCCTGGCACGCGCCGCTGCCGCTCGCTACTTCAGCAACGACTGCAGCACCGGCCAGATATTGCCGAGGATGATCGGGTGCGCGCTGGCCAGCGGGTGAATTCGGTCGGCCTGGAACATCTGCTCGGCCTGCGGCCCGTCGGCCACGCCTTTCAGCATGAAGGGCACCAGTGCCGTCGCCTCGGCGTGAGCGACTTCGGCGAACAGCGCCGCGAATCGGTCGCTGTAGGCATGGCCGTAGTTGGGCGGTAGCTGCATGCCGATGATCATCACGCGTGCCCGGGCTGCCTTGGCGAGACGAACCATCTCGACGAGGTTCTGTTTGGTCGTCGCGAGCGGCAGCCCGCGCAGGGCGTCGTTGCCGCCAAGCTCGAGAATGACCAGGCCGGGCTTGTGCTGGGCGAGCAGGGTCGGCAAGCGGGCCAGGCCACCGGCTGTCGTGTCGCCGCTGATGCTGGCGTTGACGACCGTCTCGCCGGGATGTTCGCGGCGCAAGCGCGCGTCCATCAGCGCGACCCAGCCGCTGCCACGGGTCAGGCCGTATTCGGCCGACAGGCTGTCGCCGACGACGAGGATCGTCTTCGCTGCCGGCGCGACTGCCGCGTGCAAGGGCATCGCCGCGAACAGAGCGGCGCTCGCCAGCGCCGCGCTACAGTGCACCAGCCAGCGGCGACGTGTCGGCGCGATCACGAAGCAGAACCTGAAGCAGTCATGGATCCCCCACCCTCACTCCGTTCGCTGCCCCCGAGGGGCGTCAGTACGCTTGAGGCTCGGCGCGCACTGAATGAAACCCCCACGCTCACTCCGTTTGCTGCCCCCGAGGGGGCGTCAGTACGCTTGAGGCGGCTCGGCGCGCACTGAATGTCGGAACCCATCATCGTCGTCGAGCGTCTGACCAAGCGCGTGCAGGACTCCACAGGCACGCTGACGATTCTCCGCGACATCGATTTCACCCTGCGGGCACAACGCTCGGTCGCCATCGTCGGCGCATCGGGCTCGGGCAAGAGCACGCTGCTGGCGATCATCGCCGGGCTGGATACGCCGAGCGAAGGCACGGTGCGGCTGGCCGGCATCGACCTTTTCGCGATCGACGAAGACGCCCGGGCCGTCGTTCGCGCCGCCAAGCTCGGCTTCGTCTTCCAGAGCTTTCAACTGCTCGGCAACCTCAACGCACTCGAGAACGTGATGCTGCCGCTCGAGCTGCAAGGTCGTGCCGACGCGCGCTCGCAGGCCACCGAGATGCTGAAACGCGTCGGCCTGGGCGAGCGGCTGCGTCACTATCCGCGCGTGCTGTCGGGCGGCGAGCAGCAGCGGGTCGCGTTGGCCCGCGCCTTCGTGGTCCTGCCGGCACTACTGCTGGCCGACGAGCCGACCGGCAGTCTCGACTTCGCCACTGGCGAGACGGTGATGGAGCTAATGTTCGAGCTGAATCGCGAGACCGGGACGACGCTGGTGCTCGTCACTCACGACCCGGCCATCGCCGCGCGCTGCGACGAGCAGCTGCGCATCGAGGCCGGGCGGATCATCGTCAGTTCGTGAACTTGTAGTCCGTCTTCGCCTTGGCGCGGAGCTCGTCGCGGAAGGCGCCAGCTCTTTCCTGCGCCAGGCGCTGCTGGATCTGCGGCTTGACTTCTGCAAGCGGCGGGAACTTCGCCTCGCGCGTGTCCAAGAGCTTGATGATGTGATAGCCGAACTGTGTCTTCACCGGCTCTTGCGTGTACTCGCCCTTCTTCAGCTTGACCATCGCCTGAGAGAACTCGGGGACGTAGGCGCTGGGCCCGGCGAAATCGAGGTCGCCGCCTTTTTCCGCGGAGCCCGGATCCTTCGAGTTCTTCTTCGCCAGATCCTCGAACTTGGCGCCGGCCTTGAGCTGGGCGATCAAGGCCTTCGCCTCGTCTTCCTTCTCGACCAGGATGTGCTGGGCGCGGTATTCGGTGCCGCTGGCCTGCGACTTTATCTTGTCGTATTCCTTCTGAATGTCGGCGTCGCTGATCGTCGTCTTCTTCTCGACGTCGGCCGAGAGCAGGCTGATCAAGATGCTCTGGCGGGCCAGGTCCATCTGCTGCTTGAAGTCGGCCGAGGCCGCAAGGCCGCGATGCTCGGCTTCCTGGGTCAGGATCTCGTCGGTGACGACCTTGTCCTTGACCAGTTTGTCGATCTCGGGCGGCAGTTGTTGGCCGCGCGCCTGGGCCTGCTTCTGCACTTGCGCCAGCAGCGCGTCCGCACGGGACTTCGGCACCGGCTTGCCATTGACCGTGGTGATGTTCTGGGCTTGGGCGACCAGCGGAGCGACGGCCAAGGCCGCAGTGGCGGCCAGCGCGACGCTGGCGGCAATGAAACGCATCTTCATGAAATGGAGCCTTTCGGGCTGGTTTGAGAAGGGCCGCCGTGCCGCGTTCCCGCGGCGTGGCCCGGGCAAGGACTCAGGCTTCTTCCGGGACGCGGGCGTCGATCGCCAGAGCGTGGATTCCACGCGGCATCAAGGAGTGCAAGGCATCATATACGAGGCGATGGCGGGCCACCCGCGAAAGGCCCTTGAATCCCGGGCTGGCAATGCGGATGCTGAAGTGCCGTCCTTCGCGGGCGCCGGCATGGCCGGCGTGCAAGTGACTGTCGTCCTGCACGTCGAGTGCGACGGGCGCCAGGGTGGCGCGCAGCGCCCGCTCGATATCGGCCGCCGAGACGCTCATGGGCGACGCTCCGGCTCGGCGCCGACGGTCTTTTCCGCCAGCCGCTCCGGCGAGGCGCCGCGGTCGTCGTCGAGAAATCGGGAAATGTAGAGACCCTGCGCGAACATGAAGATGATCATCAAGCCGCTGAGACCGAACACCTTGAAGCTCGCCCAGGTCGACGTCGAGTAGTTGTACGCAACGTAAAGATTGGCGATGCCCATCAGGGCGAAGAATGCGACCCAGGCGAGATTGAGGCGCTGCCAGACCGGCGTCGGCAACTCGAGCTGTTCGCCGACGAGCGACCGCAGGACGTTCTTGTTGAAGAATGTCTGACTGGTCCAGAAGATGACGCTCATTGCCCAGTAGAGGACGCTCGGCTTCCACTTGATGAAGGTCGGGTTGTGAAACCAGACGGTGGCGCCGCCGAGCACCGCGACGAGCACGAAAGTCACCCAGAGCATGGTGTCGACCCTGCGCCGCATCGCCAGGAGCAAGGTGATCTGCACGAGCGTCGCGACGATGACGACGACGGTGGCCAGCAGCACCGCCGCCTCCGCCGGCCCGACGACGCCGCCTGAGACGGCGAAGCCGAGATGATCGGTGGCGAATTTGGCGGCGGCATCCGGGTGAATGTCGGCAATCTTGAACGTGCCGAAGAACAGGATGATCGGCAGGAAGTCGAGCAGGAGCTTCATTGGGGGCGGCGCGAATTCTATCGTCGCCGCGCGGGCTGCGACTCCGCAATTCCATCGGCAGGTGTCCTCAGCGGGGCTCGGGCGGATTTGGATCGGGGAATGAAGAATCCCGAGTGTCGCTGGCGTGACTGCATGTTCGGGGTAGTCCCTGTAACCGCGAGGCCGTGCGATCCGTTACCTTTGACGACGGTTCTCATTTCCCCGGGAGACAAGCAATGAACAACTCGATTCCGACGTTCGCCAGGCACGCCATCGGCTTCGTTGTGGGCGCCGCGATGGCCGTCTCGACGGGCGCGGCGCTGGCGCAGTCCAAGGGAGGGGCCAAGCCGCTGCAAGGCCAGGTCGCCAAGCTGGCGTGGATCGATCCACTTTCGGGGCTGCTGGGGCCGGTCGGCAATAATATTCTCAACAGTTGGAAGTTCGCGGTCGACAAGTTCAATGCCAGCAATCCCGCGGGCGTCAAGTTCGAATTGATCAGCTTCGACAACAAGCTGTCTGCGGCAGAAACTCTGAATGCGTTCAAGTCGGCAA
>JBDTIO010000346.1:0-7136 GCA_039936375.1 Caldimonas sp.
ATGGCCTGCGACAACCTGGCCAACGGCAGCTTCGACGAATATGTGAGCTTCGATGTGCCAGGGCAGGCGCGCGATCTGAACGACATGATCAAGGTACTGTTCCAGAGTGACCAGAAGCCAGGGGCGATGAAGATGTCGCTGTATACCCCGAACAAGATTTCAACCAAGGCGACGCTCAAGCCCGATACATGCTGGAGCATGAAGGACTTGCCGAAGGCGAAGAAGTAGAGCGCCGACCGCGGTGGTCGCATCCGACTGGCTGATCCGCTGGCGCTATCGCTGGATCCCCGATCATCTGATCGGGGAGATCCTCGCAAAGCGCTGGATCGAAAACCTCATTCCCGCGCTCTTCCTGCTGATCACCGTCGCGGTGTTCGGCAGCGCGATCGCGAATTTCTTCACCGCTAGCTACGCTGGAGACAGTGCGCGCCAGTTCGGCGAGTTCTCGCTCGTCGTGATGGGGCTGGTGATCGTGATGCTGGGCGGCGGTATCGATTTATCCGTCGGATCGAATTTCGCATTGGCGAACCTGGTCGCGCTGATCGCGATGAACGTGTTGAAGTGGCCTGTCGGCATGGCACTTCTCTCGGTGCTGGTCGTCAGCGGCCTCGTCGGGGTACTTAACGGCGTGCTGGTGGGCTATTTGCGGCTGCGCGCCTTCCTGACGACGCTCGTCGTGCTGATCCTCGTGCGCGCGATCGTCGACATCTTGCTGCTGCGTTACTCGGTGACGATTTCGGGCGGCATGGCCGAGTCGGCGGTGTGGGACTACATCGGCGACGGCACGCCGTTTGGCTTGCCGTTCAGCTTTGCCGTCGCGCTCGTGCTCGCGCTGATCGTGCACATCTTCCTGAGCCGATCGAGGTCAGGCTGGCACATCGCGGCCGTCGGCGGCTCGCGCCGATCCGCGTACAACATCGGCATTGCAGTCCGCCGCACCGTCGCGTCGACCTACGTACTGTGCGGGCTGATGTGCGGCCTCGCCGGGTTCATGTACGCGGCTCGCCTGAATGGTGCGGGCGCCGATACCGGTGTTGGCCTCGACATCGCCGTACTCACCGCCGCAGTGCTGGGCGGCAACAGCCTCGGCGGAGGGCGCGGCTCGGTCACGAAGGGGCTGCTCGGCGCACTAACGGTGCTGATCGTGACGAACGGTCTGGTTCGGTTGGGCTTTCAGAGCGGCTCGACCTCCATGGTGCTCGGGCTGATCCTGCTGGTCGCGGTGTCGATCGACGTGCGCTGGCTGAAGAACCGCCACAAGGTGCTGTCGAAGGTGTACGTGTCGCCAGTTTTCTACAAACTCGGCAAGATTCCCTCCGCCTTGCCAGGTTCGAATTCACCCTACGCGCTGAATGACAAGCTGCGCAATGTCGAGGTGATCGGCTTAGGTCAGATCGAAGGTCCCGAAGACGTGATCCTAGACGAGCACGACAACCTGTACTGCGGTACGCGACATGGCGATGTCGTGCGATTTTTAGGTCCGGATCATCGACGCAGTGAAGTCTTTGCGCACATCGGCGGCCACCCGCTGGGCATGGCATTCGATCGCAAGGGCGACCTGCAAGTCTGCGTTGGCGGAATGGGTCTGTACGCGATCAATCCAGCCGGCAGCGTTCGCAAGATGACCGACGAAACCAATCGTTCGCGGTTGACGATCATCGACGATGCGCGGGTCCGGTTTGCCGACGACTTGGACATCGCTCCCGACGGCCGCATTTTCTTCAGCGAGGCGTCGATCCGCTACGAGGCGCACGATTGGGCGGTCGATGGCGTCGAATGCCGGCCCAACGGACGCGTCATTTGCCATGATCCTCGCACCGGCAGCACACGCACCGTCCTGCGCAACATTCGGCTCGCCAACGGTATCTGCATGGCCTCGGACGGCCAATCGCTGCTGCTCAATGAAACCTGGGCGTGCCGCGTGTTGCGCTATTGGTTCGACGGACCTCGAAAGGGCCAGGTCGAGGTCGTGATTGAGAACCTGCCCGGCTATCCGGACAACGTCAATCGCGCATCCGACGGCAACTACTGGCTCGCGCTCGTCGGCATGCGAACACCGGCGCTCGATCTGGCGTTGACAAAGCCGGGCTTCAGGCGCCGCATGGCGCGCCGCATCCCGAAGGATGAATGGTTGTTCCCGAACATCAATACCGGCTGCGTAGTGAAGTTCAACGAGCAGGGCCGGATCCTCGATGCGCTCTGGGATCTTGGTGGACAGAATCACCCGATGATCACGTCGATGCGCGAACACCGCGGCTATCTGTACATCGGCGGCATCTACAACAACCGCATCGGCAAGTACAAGATTCCTGGCGCTGATCCGGACTGGACCGCTCAGCGGGCGTATTGGGGCACCGGCGGATGATCGGCGGTGCTGTCCTTCGTGGCCTGCAGCGCTGGCGCGGCGCAGGCGAGTACACCATCACGCTGCCACCCATGGACGGCGCGCTACGCGCCAACGATGCGATAGAGAGCGCATCGCTTGTCCTCGCAACGGCGGAGCCCGACAATCTTGCACGGGCCGGTTCGCGCTACTACTTGTCGCAGGGCAACGCACTGATCGAGATCGACTTCCGCGACTCCGGCGCGCTGGGCGTTCATGTCGGCGAATTCGACGTTCCGATCAGCGCCCTGGCCGGAGACGACAAGGGCAACCTGATCGCCGGCTTCGAGGATGGCCGCTTGCGCTTCGTCGCGGGACCACGTGCCGGCGAGGGGCTGGGGCCGCATATCGCAGCAGCGTCGTGTCCGACTGCGCTGATGATCGACGGCAACTCGCTGCTTGTCTGCCAGGGCTCGGCGCACAACCCGCCGAGTGGTTGGAAGCGCGATTTGATGCAGCGCCGGGCAAGTGGTTCGGTCTGGCGGGTCATGCTCGATGGAGGCACTGCCGAGCAGCTTGCCGGTGGCATAGCGTTTCCGTATGGCCTGTCCCGCACCGCCGACGGCGCGATCGTCGTCGCGGAGAGCTGGCGGCACCGGCTGCTCGCCCTGGGCGCAGACGGTTCCACGAAGGTCTTGCTCGATGGCCTGCCCGGCTATCCCGCACGCCTCGCACCGGCCAGCGACGGTGGCCACTGGTTGTGCATCTTCGCACCGCGTAGCCGCTTGGTGGAGTTCACGTTGACGGAGCGGGACTTCTGTGCCGACATGCTCCTGCAGCTCGAGCCCGAACATTGGATCGCACCTGCCTTGAGCTCAGGACAAAGCTTCCTCGAACCCCTGCAAGGCGGCGGCGTGAAACAAATGGGCATCCTCAAGCCATGGGCCCCGAGTCTGTCGTACGGGCTGCTGGCCAAGCTCGACGTTGATTTCCAGCTCCGCGAGAGCTTCCATAGCCGCGCCGGTGGTACCCGTCACGGGATCACGAGCTGCATCGAGCACAGCGGTCGCGTCCTCGTCGCGAGCAGGGGGGGAAATGCGCTCGTTGCGTTGCCGACAGGCGACGAGCAGACAGAGGCCGCTCCATGAGCGCCTTGTTCGAGATGCGGGCGATCACCAAGGAATATCGCGGCGTTGCAGCGATCAAGGACGTTGCATTCGAGGTTGCGGCCGGCGAGGTGCATGCGCTGCTTGGCGAGAACGGCGCAGGCAAGTCGACGCTTGTCAAGATCATGGCCGGCGCGGTGCAACCCACCCGAGGGGAGTTGCGGCTCGATGGCGCACCGATCGTGTTTGCGACGCCGGCCAAGGCACTCGCCTGCGGGATCGCCATGGTCTACCAGGAAACCAGCCTGGTGCCTTCGATGACCGTGGCGCAAAACATCTACCTCGGCGAGGAAAAGCTGCTCAATCGACTGCGAGGGATCCACATCGCTGCTCAGCAGTTCCTTCAATCGCTGAACTTCTCGGTGGACCCAGGCGCTACGGTTGCATCGCTCGGCGCAGCGCAAAAGCAGATGGTAGAAATCGCGCGCGCGGTGCGGCGCAAGGCGCGGATCATCATCTTCGACGAGCCGACCGCTTCCCTCACGCCCGAAGAGAAGCATCACTTCGTCTCGCTGGTAGCCCGGCTTAAGCAGGACGGCGTGGCAGTCGTCTTCATCTCGCACGCGCTCGAGGAGGCGCTGGCGATCGCCGATCGGATCACGATCCTGCGGGACGGCGAACTCGTCGACTCTGACACGACGAGCGCCTTCGATCGCGAAAAGATCATCCGCGCAATGGTGGGCCGGACGCTTTCCAGCGAGCTCTACCGCCATCGTGCTGCCGGACAGAGCCGGGCCGCCGGTGAGCGCGTGTTGACCGTACAGGATCTGACGATGGGCAGCGCCGTCCGCAACAATTCATTCTCGATCTATGCCGGTCAGATCACCAGCATGTTCGGACTCGTCGGGTCCGGACGCTCGGAGACGGCGAAGGTGATCGCTGGCGTGCTCAAGCGCGATTTTTTCCATGGCGGAGAGATCCGATTCGAGGGTCACCCCGTGCGCTACAAGGTACCGGCACCAGCCGTGGCCGACGGCATTGTCTACGTCACCGAAGACCGCAAGCTCGAAGGCTTCTTCGAGACCATGTCGATCGCCGAAAACCTGTACGCCGCGCTGCTGGCGAGGGACTTCAACGCCAACGGCATGCTCGTCAGCATGACCGAAATGCAGGAGCTCGCCGACCGGTGGATCAAGAATCTCGGCATCAAGGCAATCGATCCTAGCGGCCGGGTCGTCGAGCTCTCCGGTGGGAACCAGCAGAAGGTCGTGATCGGCAAGGCGTTGGTGCAAAGGCCGCGATTGATCATCCTCGACGAGCCAACGCGAGGCGTCGATGTCGGCGCGATCGACGAGATTCACCAAATGGTTCATCGCCTGGCTGATGACGGCATGGCGGTAATAGTCATCTCATCGTACTTGCCGGAAGTGATGAATCTCTCGGACCGCATCCTCGTCTGTCGGCAGGGTCGCATCGTCGAGGAATTTACCCCCGGGGAGGCCACAGAGGAACTAATCATGTATGCGGCAGTGCACTGAGGCAAAACCGTGTCCATTTGGTTAGGGACGGTCCGCGCAACATGAACGGAAAGGCCGGCTGAAGGCGCGGGCGGCACATGAATGCGCAATGCGTCTGGAGGACCCGTTTGCGATCGCCCGTCTCGCGCTCGTGCGCTGGTTTTGTGCCACGCCAGTCGCGTCCGGCGCGCTGCAGGCACACTCATCCCTACGCTTTCATCAACGGCCGTCGCGCCATCCGCAGATTCGACAACGCGAACAGCGTGACGATCTGTGCAGTGTTCTTCGCCAGGCCGCGGTAGGGGTCCCTTTGTTTTTGGTGCCAAGAGTGACGGATCAGGCGAGAGCGCTCGATTTGGTGGGGTCAGGCGCTGATTTGGACGGTAGCGTCGTTGGCTGCAAAGCCTGGAAACCATCGAGCGAAGTCCTTTCGAAGCCGGCCATCGAGAACGCTGGTTCGCACCTGCAGCAGCAGGCTCGCGCTGAGTGGATCCCAGCGCATTTGCTGCGACTTGGGCATGCGCTTGTCGATGATCTGATTGACCGCGGACTCCACGAACGAGGTCGAGATCCGCGCACCGTACCGCCTTGGCCCATTACCCTCAGCGTCACCTCGAATTCCACCGGCGTCGCCGCCGTCAACCGGACGGCGATTGTCCCGCCGGTGCAAGATGCTCCACGGCCCTCCATTCGCTCCGATCCGACCAAATCGACCGCTCTCGTCACCTTTTGCACTGAAATCAAACCGACCCCGAGCCCGTTGTCCGCGGGCTTGCCCGGGCGCGTGAAGTCGAGCCGAGAGCGCACGCCGATTCACGATCGACCTCGCTCCGCGACCGAGTATCCTCGCCGTCGATGTGGCCCATGCCAAGCTAGACACGTTCCTGCGCACCTGCTTCAACCGGGATTCAGGCTAGAAAACGAATCCTTCGCGAACCCCACCGCCTTCAACCCACTCGGAGACAGAACATGCACGTCTGGAAACCATTGGTCGCTTTCACGTTGGCCACCCTCGGCGCCAGTGCCGCTTGGGCCGCGGAGCCGCTCAAGATCGGGCTGATCGTTACCTTGAATGGCCCGTTCGCTGGCACCGGCAAACAGATCGAACACGGCGTCAAGCTCTATCTCGCTACGAACGGCGACACCATTTCCGGACGGAAGGTCGAGGTGGTGGTGAAGGACGACACTCCGGGCACGTCCGGGGATGTAGACAAGCGTCTTGCGCAAGAACTGGTGATCAAGGACAAGGTCGACATCCTGGCTGGTTTCAGCCTGACGCCATCGGCCTTTGCCGTCGCGCCGATCGCGACCGAGGCCAAGATCCCGATGGTGGTCATGAACGCGGCAACCTCCGCCATCACCACCAAATCGCCCTACATCGTTCGCACGTCGATGACGCTGCCGCAGATCTCGGCGCCGATCGCGACCTGGGCGTTCAAGAACGGCATCAGAAAGGTCTTCATCCTGGTCGCCGACTACGGCCCCGGCTACGACGCTGAGGCGCAGTTCAAGAAGACCTTCACCGCCGCTGGTGGCGAGATCGTCGGTGACGTCCGGGCGCCGCTCAGCAACCCCGACTACAGCCCGTTCCTGGAGCGGATCAAGGATGCCAAGCCGGATGCGGTCTTCATCTTCCTGCCACCGAGCGCCGGCACCATCGCCTTCATGAATGGCTTCGAGCAGCGTGGGCTGGCCAAGGCCGGCATCAGGCTCATCACGACCGGCGACCTGACCGACGAGGAGATACTCGGCGCGTTCGGTGATGCGGCGCTTGGCATGATCACGTCGTTCCACTATTCGCAGGCGCACGACTCGTCCGAGAACAGGGCCTACGTGCAAGCCTATGAGAAGGCCTATCCGAAGGATCGGCCGGATTTCCTGTCGGTCGGTGGTTACGATGGCATGGCTCTGATTGCCAAGGTCCTGGCCAAGACCGGCGGCAAGACTGATGGTCCCGATTTCGTCGCCGCAGCCAAGGGTATGAACTGGATCAGCCCGCGCGGGCCGATCACGATCGATCCGGCCACTCGTGACGTCGTGCAGACGGTCTACATCCGCAAGGTGGAAAAGGTGAACGGCCTGATGCAGAACGTCGAATTCGACAAGTTCGAAAACGTCAAGGACCCGGGCAAGGAATAAAGCGCCGGCATCGCAGCGGGCGTCCACGAATCGACGAAGCGCCGGCTGACG
>JBDTIO010000347.1:0-5498 GCA_039936375.1 Caldimonas sp.
GCAGCGCGCCCATCACGGATACGTATTCGGCGTCGGCCAGATAGCTGTGCTCATGATCGTCGCTGAAGACCTGGACCAGCCGGTCACCGCTGCCGCCCCGGTTCATGGTGTCGCGAAAGGTCGACTCCAGTTCGACGAAAGCGGTTGGATCGTCGATCGCATGGAGCGTCAGCACCGGCACGCCGATGCGACCCTGCAGGTCGGCATCGGCGGCGAACGCCGCTTGCGCTGCCGGGTCGGCGCGATAGCGCAACACCTTGGCGTTGAGGGCGTCGTCATCGGTCGAGCCGACGTAGCGGACGCCAACGTTACCGAACGGATTGCGGCCGCCGAGGCGGGTGAAGACGATGTCCTGGAAGCCGCGCGTCGCCCATTCGAGGTCATGAACCAATATACGTTCCGGAATTCTGATGACGTGGACAATCGTGTCGAGACGGCGTTGCTGTGCGGCAGTACGGGTCTCGGGTTCTTGGCTCGCACCCGTGCATTCGTCGACCCGAGCCTCGAGTTCCGCAGCCGATAGCTTGCTGCCCGGAGGAAGGCCTTGCCACAAGGGATACTGTGCCTCGCTTGGCAGCGGATGATTGCCGCACGCCACTTCGTAGACGACGCGCAGATCGAGCCGAAAGTCATAGGACTTCGAGCCGGCAAGGACACCCGACGTCAACAGAACGCCGTCATACCGAGGCTTGGCGCCGACGCTCGCCATGCCTGCGTACATCTCTGCAGCTTTGGCTGCAACGCCCGCACCCCATGAGTTCCCGTGCAAGATCGTTCGCTTCGGAGCGCCGAACCGAGCGACAAAGATCTGGCGAACACGCTCGATGTCCTGCGCCGCCGAGAGGACCGCTACGCCCGCTTGGTGGTACCCCGTTCCCGCGTATGCATAGCCGGCGCGCGTCCAAACGGACCAGCGTTTCAGATCCTCGAGAGGTTGCTTCACCTTGAGCCGCCCAAACTCCGGTCCTCCATGCGCATGAACCACCAGCGTGCCGCTCCACGCCGGCGGCATGGCCAACCAGTAGTAGGCCCCGGCGCTATCGCGTCCCGAAACACACTGGCTGCCCGCGGCGACCTCCGCCGGGCACACGCTTGCGGTGCTGCTCGCCGGTACCGACGCGGGTTGCGCTTGCGCCGCCGCCATCGCCAGGACGGTGCAGGCTGCGAACACAGTGCGGCCGCCCGACAGGAATCGACGCACGGGGAGGAACGTACCGTTCACGTTGTCAGGGCTCCGTCCGCTTTCGATTCCGCGATGCGGCTCGCCGCTCGAGGCTCGCGGGCGGCCAATGAACCTTGTTGTCGTAGTAGGCGTCGACGGCGACAGAACCGTTCGGCAGCACCACCCAGGGCTGCTTCGATTGCGTGAAGATGTGGATGTCGGGAGGCAGCCGATCCGGCTCGTCGAGGCTGCCGACGCGGACGAAGCGCACGGCGTCTGCACCCCCGTAGTTGCTCCACACGGCGACGCGACAGCGCGGGCATCGGGCGATCTTCTGGCCGGAGCCGCTTTGCGTCGGAGTGACGACCAGGTCCGGCTCGCCTTCGAGCATGACGACGCGCTCGGATTCAATCAACGCATTGAGTGCGAACGCAGCCCCCGATTCGCGCTGGCACCAACGGCAATGGCAGCAGTGGACGAACAGCGGCGCGCTCGTCATCCGAAAACGCAGGGTTCGGCAGGTGCAACCGCCATCGAGGGCCACGAAGGGCGCTGCCGCGTCAGACATGAACCCATCGCAGCAGGAACAAGTAGAGCGCATAGCCGACAAGCGCGACGATGACGATCCACCACAGCAGCGGCCCGGCGCGTGGCGTCTCGCCCGGCGACCGGCCACCGATGCCGGTCGGATGATCGCGAAAGCGCGACGTGGCGAGCGCGTCGTGTGCCTGCGCGAGACCGAAGCCCGAGGCCTTGCGCATCCGGTCGGCGACACCCGTCTGCTCGACGACATGCCTCGCCTCGGCCTCCGATCTCGTCTCGGCGTGCGGCACCAGCGGGCGCGACACGGTCACCGTCTCGCCGCGACGAAAGGCGTCGACGACGGCCTTGGCGCTTGCAAGATCGAGCGGCGTCGCGGCACGCAGGATCTTGATCGCTTCGATGGTGTCGCCGCGCCGGAGCGCATCGACCGCACGCATGGGAAGCGGATAGGACGGCGCGGCCATTACGTCGGGCCCGTCGCGCGGCGAGGGACACGATCGCCGACGAACAGATCTCTGGATTTCATGAACAAGGACTCGATCATCGAAAAAGATCTCCAACAGAGCCGAGTGTAGGCAATGCCTTGTGCACAATATCCGCCCGGAAACCTATCCGCCCTACCGAGGCGGGCGAACCCGGACGGAGGGAGCCCATCATGAAAACCTGGATTCGGCGCAGCAGCGTCGGCGTCGCGGTGCTGGTTGGCGTCGTCGCGATCGCCGTCGTCGTGGCCGCACAGCTCGGCCAGAGGAAGCGCGAACGGCACATCGACGTCGCCGTCGTTCCCGTCGCCTATCGAAGCGATGCGGCGGGCGTCGAGCGCGGCCAGTATCTCTTCCGCTCGCGCGGCTGTGCCGAGTGCCACGGCGCCAACGGTACCGGCCACGTCGTCATCGACGATGGCGCCGGCATGCTGGTGCGCGCACCGAACATCACGCCGGGCGCCGGCAGCGCCGTCGCCGCGTACACGCCCACCGACTGGGTGCGGACGCTTCGTCACGGCGTCAAGCCCGACGGGCGTCCGATTCTCATCATGCCGAGCGAAGACTTCAACCGCCTCACCGACGCCGACATCGCGGCGATCGTCGCCTACGTCCGCCAGCTGCCGGCCGCTCCGGGAGAACCGGGGCTGGTGCAGTTTCCGTTGCCGGTCAAGGTGCTCTATGGATTGGGCATGGTGCGCGACGCCGCCGAAAAGATCGATCACGCTCTGCCACCGGCACAGCCGGTCGCCGAAGGCGTCAGCGCGGCGCACGGTGAATATGTGGCCAACGGCTGCATCGGCTGTCATCGCGCCGGTCTGGTCGGCGGCAAGATCGCCGGCGCGCCGCCTTCGTGGCCGCCGGCGGCGCGGCTGGCGCCCGGCCCCGGCAGCGTCCTTCCGCGCTACCGCGACGCGCAGGCGTTCGCGGCGATGCTGAAGAGCGGGAAACGCCCCGACGGCAGCGCCGTCAGCAAGGTCATGCCGTTCGAATCGCTGCGCGAGCTGAGCGACGTCGATGTCCAGGCCGTCTATCTGTACCTGACGACCCTACGCACAGGCAGCTGAGCTATCGGCGCGGCGCGCGGCCGTCATTTCCTGGCTCGCCACGGCGTCAGCAGCTCGCCCGGCTCATACAAGTGAGCACGGGCGGCAACGCGCAACCACACCACGCCGTAGCCAGCCGCCAGCACGGCCATCGCGATGACGGCCCAGCCGCTCCTGGCGATTCCGATCACCAGGGCGGCGATGCCGCCGCCGATCCAGACCAGGCCGAGAAGCCCGGCCAGGAGCCGCTCGTATCGACGCAGGACCCGCTGACGCACGCGGCCTCAGACGGCGGGGCCGAACCGCGCCGCCGACCTGGCCTTCGCCCGCGCCGCTTCGACCTCGCGATCGCGCGGGTCGGCCGTCGTCACCAGCGAGCCGATCAGATCTCGCGCCGCGGCGGCAATGTCTTCGACGGCGCGCTCGAAGGCCTCGGCGTTCGCCTTCGACGGCACAGTGAAACCACTGAGCTTGCGCACGAATTGCAGCGAAGCGTCACGAATCTCGAGCTCGGTGGCCGGTGGTTCGAAATTGAAGAGGGTGCGGATGTTGCGACACATGGTGCACTGAGCAGCAGTTGGCTAGGGCTTGGCTCGCGACACGGCCGTCACGTTCCGGAAGAAATCGTAGATGCCGCCTTCGCTCATGCGCCGCGCATCGGCAAGCTCGCCGGCACGGGTGGCGTAGAGCACCCGGTTGCCGGCTGAAAGAACGACCGCGGCGGGAATGCCCTTCTTGATCGGGTTGCCGTAGGCGGCGACAACGTCTAGGTTGCGGTCGAAGCGACCGACGTCGACCTTGACGACTTCGAATTCGGCAGCGATCAGCTTTGCGCTCTTGTCCGCCTTCAGCGCGCGGTCGAGGACTCGACAATCCTCGCACCAGTTGGCGCCGAAGATCACCAGCACCTTGCCGTGATGCGTCTTGGCGGCCGCCAGCGACTGCTGGATCTCTGCCTTGGCATTGGCGGTCTCGTCATACGGCAGGGACGCGGCGAGTGCCGACGCGGCGACGACGGCGACGAGAAGAAAGAAGCGCTTGTTCATGTTCCTGCCTCAGGAGCTCAGCCGGCCGAGGGTACTCGCCCGTCGGCATCGGCGTCGGCCGCATTTTCCTTCGAGATGACCGCGTGGACGACACGCTGCGGAAACGGAATCTCGACACCGGCGGCGTTTAGCACGTCGAGCACGGCAAGATTGACCTTCGACTTGACGTTGCCTTGGCCATTCTCCGAATCGCGAATCCAGAAATTGATGATCAGGTCCATGCCGTCGGCCGAGAAGGCCGAGAGCTGCACAGCGGGCGCCGGTTCCGGAACGACGCGCTCGACGGACGCGATCGCCGCCTCGAGCTGGGGCTGCAAGGCACGCACGTCGGTGCCATACGCAACCTGCACGCCCGTCTGAACCAAGACCCGTGGATCGGCCAGGGACAGGTTCTCGACCCTCGTCGTGATCAGCGTTTCGTTCGGCACGATCGCCTCGCGGCCGCCGAGCGATCGGATCACGGTGTAGCGCGTTCGGATGTCGGTGATGCGGCCCTCGAAGCCGTCGACCTTGACCATGTCGCCGATACGAATGCTGCGCTCGGCCAGGATGATGAAGCCGCTCATGTAGTTGGCGGCGATCTTCTGCAGACCGAAGCCGATGCCGACGCCGATCGCGCCGCCGAGCACGGAAAGCGCCGTCAGATCGATGCCGACGGCCGAGAGCGCGAACATCAGGCCGACGAACAGCAACACGGCGCGCACCAACGTCGCCGCGATCTTGCGCAGAGACAGATCCTGACCGATCGCGTTGCGCAGCAGCCGCCGCTCGATCCCGCCGGAAATCCAGAGCGCCAGCACGAGAACGATGCCCGCGGTGATCGTGCCCTCGACGACGTTGCGCAGGGTGATCTGCGCAGCGCCGACCTTCCAGTGCACGTCGTCCATCTCGTCGAGCACCATCGGCCCGATGCCGGTGACCCAGAGCACGACCGCGACCCAGGCCAGCCACGAGATGCTTCGCTCGACCGTGCGCACCCAGCTGACGCGAGGGAACGTTCGCGTCAGGACGCGCACGAAAAGGCGCAGGACGACCAACGAGATCAGGATGGGAATGGCGACACGAAAGACCGCCGGCTTGATCGTCGTCTCGAGAGCGACGCGGGCGATGTAGGCGAAGACGAGCGCGAGCACCGGAAAGAACACGCCATCGACGATGCGGTTGCCGAACCAGACCGAGTCGGCCGGCGCGGAGCGGCCGCGCAACAGTCGAACCACGG
>JBDTIO010000348.1:0-3810 GCA_039936375.1 Caldimonas sp.
AATACGACCTCGGGTTCACGGCCGTCAAGATCATGAAGGCCTGGGGCCTCGTGCGCGCGACCGATCGGGGCGCGGAACTGCCCCAGGAGATTCCGCTGACGAGCCTGAACTTCTAGACGCTAGGCCGCCTTCTTTCGCCTGAACGGGTAGAAGGCCTGCCCCCAGAAACCGGCCGGGATGGGCTCGTTGTCGAGCCCGTAGGTCTCGGGCCACCTGCCCTCAGGGTAGTGATAGGTGCCGAAGATCCGGTCGATCCACGGGAAGTGGATCGCGAAATTCTTGTCGATGGCTTCGATCTGCGACGTGTGGTGCCAGTGGTGGTATCGCGGAAAGATCAGGAACGGCTCCATCCACTTGATGCTGGGGTTGAAGTTCGAGTGCGTCCACGTCGCGTGGAGCGTGACGAAGAAGAGATACGCGACGATGATGTTGTGCGGGAACATGAACATCATCGGAACGAGGATGAAGCCGCGGACCACGATGTCGTCGACCAGGTGCGAGCGCGAACCGGCGAGCCAGTCGAGCGCTTTCGAGGAGTGGTGGATGGCATGGAAGCGCCACAGGAACGGCACCGAGTGAAAGGCCCGGTGAATGAAGTACTCGGCGAGATCGGCCACCAGGATGGCGAGGAAGAACTGCACCAGCCAGGGCAGCCGGCCCATCGCCTCGAGCAGGCTGGGCACGCCGAGGATCGTCGTGAGCTGGGTGGCTGGCAGCAGGATCAGGAACGACGTGATCTGGATCGGCAGGTGCGTCGACAGGAAATAGCCCACGTCGAGCAGCCATTCGTTCCTGAAGATTCCCTGCTTCGGATAGGCCGGCCAGAGCACTTCGAACGGCGAATAGATCAGCGTCATCAGCAGCATGTCGAGCAGGAACCAGTCCAGGCCGATCGCCGGGCCGTCGTGCAGCGTCTGGTTGATCGGAACGCTGGCGCCACCCCACAGGGTCGCGGCGAGGGCCAGCAGCATTCCCGTCAAGCCGAGAACCTTTTTCTTTCGCAGCACCGCCGAGGCGACGCCGAAGATGATCGCCGCCACGATGAGCGCCTGGATCAACAGGCGCATCACGGTCATGGAGTAGTAGGGCCGCAGCTCCGGTGAAGTCAGCAATTGCGGGAAGTGCAGGCAGACCACCGCCCCCAATGCGAGCAGCCCGCAGAAGGCCGACGAGACTCCGCTCCACCAGCCCGAGCCGAACCCGGTGGGGTCATCATCGCCGAACGTCGCACGGATTTTTTCTTCGAGCACGTGTTCTCCCTGCCGTCAGACAGACCCGGGGATTGTCTAACGTGAAGAGAGGGATCTGCTCGTCGAATGAGTGCGGTTCTTCATGCCGGACGAGCCGACGAGGAGCAGGCGACGGCGCAAGGGCGTGCGTCCTTGAAGGGCCGTTCAAGAAAATTCGTCCGAAGCGTCGCGCATCACTGCGTGACGATGCAAAAAAATCAACCGAGGCGCGCAACTGCCGGGAACGGCGACTGCCGTCTTGCGTATTGCACGCATCGACGCGCGAGGTTGGAGGTGGCGTCGAGCAAGGGCACGGCCAGATCGGCAGCGTCGAGGACGAGCGGCACTTCGGTGCAGCCGGCGATGACCATCTCTGCGCCGTCGGCCACCAGCGCTTCGGCCAGGCGTTTCATCGCGATGCGAAGGTCGCGGCTCACGCCGTCCCGCTTGATGGCGTGCAGCAAACCGAGGAACACCTCTTCGTCGCGGCGATTCAGCACGACTGCGCTCAAGCCGTTTCGCCCGAGCGCGCGCTGGTACAGGCCCGAGGCGGTGCAGGCCGGCGTCGCCAGCAAGCCGACGCGCCTGATGCCCGCATGCCCGCGCACGCACTCGTCGCTCGCCTCGTCGATGATGCTGACGAAGGGAATCGAGATGGCCACGCGGATGTCGGATTCGAAGACGTGCGCCGTGTTGCAGGCCATCACCAGGAAGTTCGCGCCGGCGCGTTCCAGGCCGGCGGCCATGCCGGCCAGCAGCGGGCCCGGCGAGACTCCCGTACCCGCGATGGCGCGGTTCCGATCGGGGACCTTGGGGTTCGAGTCGACCAGGACGCGCAGATGCTCCTGCTCGATCGTCACCGGCGTGGCCTGCACCAGCTTGGCGAGAAAGTCGGCGGTGGCCAAGGGGCCCATGCCGCCGATCACGCCGAGCGTCAGATCGGCGTCGGATGCGCTATGAATCACGGGAGAGCCTCGAGCTGTTGGAGAAGGACGGCGCGCCTCAGCGCCGCGCCTCGATCATCTTCCATCCGTAGCCCGACGGGTCACGAAATCCCGCGTCGATCGCGCCGTAGCGGTCGACCGGCTCCTGCGTGAACTCCACGCCTTTCTCGCGCATTTGCCCGTAGGCGGCACGGCAGTCGTCGACCGCCAGCACCAGCGGCGGCATCGCACCCTTGGCGACGACCGCGCGCAGCGTCTGCGCGGTGGCCTCATCGTGCACCGGCGGCCCGGGCACGAACAGGCCGAGCTGGAACGAAGGTTGGTCGGGGTGCTGCACGGTAAGCCAGCGATAGGCGCCATTGCGCACGTCGGTGTGCACGCGAAAGCCGAGCTTGTCGACGTAGAAGGCGAGCGCTTCGTCCTGATCGCGAACGTACAGACCGGCTTGTTGAACACCCTGGCTCATTGCATCTCCTTTGGTTGGGGACGCGTTTTTACCGCCCTTCGCCCCGGCGGCGCTTCTCCGAAACTGCGATGGTGAGATCGGGGCGATGCGCGGCGCTGACGATGCACGCGGGCACCGATGCCAGCTCGTGCGCCGCAGCGACTCGCGTGCGCGCCCGAACGGCGCTCGGGCTTTCGCCGGCGATGTCGCGGAAGGTGCGGCCGAACGTGCCGAGGCTGCACCAGCCGGTCTGCAAGGCGATCTCGATGATGGGCAGGTCGGTGTCGCGCAGCAGTGCCGTCGCCCGCTCGATACGGCGCGTGAGCAGATAGCGGTGCGGCGGAATGCCGAAGGCCTGCTTGAACGACCTGGCAAAGTGCGCTTCGGAGACGCGGCTCACGCTTGCCAGGCGTTCGACAGGCCAGTGCTCGTGCGGAGCGCCGTCGATCCGGTCCTTCGCGCGCAGGAGGCGGCGCAGCAGACCCGGCTCCTGGCTGGGAGTACCTCTGTCCATGCGTGCATTGTCCGGGTCGATTGCGGTCGGTGCGGCAACCATCTCGTGCAGGCAACTGGATACGATCAAGACATGCAGAAGTGCTTCGTTGCGATACGCGAAGACACGCCGGGCGTCGCCTGGAAAGAGCGCTTCGTTGCCGGCCGCGCCGAAACCGAAGCCTGGTACCGGGGCACCGGGCGAGCGGCGCCGCCGACGGCAGCCGAGTGCAGGGCCCAGCTCCAACGCCACATGCCTGAACTGCTCGGACCGTACGATCGGGTATGCGCGCTCGTCCGCGACGACGACCTGGCACCGCAGATGCTCAGTCACTTCAGGCCGCCACCGCTTCCGCACGGATGTACGCAGGCGGTCTGGCTCGGCGCCGACGGCCCGGCGCTCGTGCGCAACTACGACTATCCACTCGACGTCGTGTCCGACCACATCGAGTCGACGCGCTGGTTCGGGCGCGAAGTGATTTCCAAGGGCCAACGCCCATGGGGTGGCTGCCTCGATGGCATGAACGCGGACGGCCTGGTTGCGAGCCTGACCTTCGGCGGCAGTCCCGCTCAAGGCCCCGGCTTTGCGATCATTCTTGTCGTTCGCTACGTCCTGGAGACTTGCAGTCGGGTCTGCGAAGCAGTCGCAGCGCTGTGCCGGATTCCCGTGGCGCTTTCGCAAAATGTCACCGTCCTGGAC
>JBDTIO010000349.1:0-17097 GCA_039936375.1 Caldimonas sp.
GGGATGACAGCGGTACATGGCGGCGAAGACCTTTAGGGGCAGGGTGAGGGAGCGGGCGGAGCATAGCGGCTCGATACCGGGCAGCCGTCGGCAAGGAATTAGGTTCGCCCTGCGATCCCGCATCGAACCGTGACGTCGCGGGGCTGACAAGTTTCGAGGCGGCGTGGCCACGCCATGGTCAGCGTCGGCGCTGCCGAAGATTTCTAGAGCGGCCGGTTTGTCGACAGCTGTCCTCTCGATCATCGTCGCGGTTCAACATCGCGACAGGAGCCGCAGGTCTGGCCGGCCGCGAATTTCGGAAGCTTCGCCTTGTCGACCTTCATTGCGTCGTTTTTATATTCCAACGCTTGCGCTTGCTGGTCTGTCTCGGATACCTGCTGGCTCGCGGCACTCTGAGCGGACCGCAATCGCTCCCAACGTCGCCGCAGCGCCAGCCAAGGTCAGAAGAAACGTTCTGCGTTTAGGGTGCATAGCGCGAAACCTTTTGTGAGCGAATGGGGCGTTGGCAACGACTTATTTCAGGGACTGGACATACTCCGCCACCGCCTTCATCCCGGTGGCATCCATCTCTTTGATGACGCCATGCATGACCGGCGAGTTGCGAGAGTTGTGCTGGATGACTTGGAGTTGACGAACCACATATGCGGCGTGCTGCCCAGCCAGACGCGGAAAGATCGAGGTTCCCGCGGCTGACTCACCATGGCAAGTCGAGCAGGCAACCACGCTGTGTGCGGTATCTCCTTTTTCGTACAGGAGCTTGCCACGTGCTATCAGCTTCGCGTCACCCGGAATGCCTGATGCCGGCTTCTGCTCGGCGTAGTAGTGGGCGAGGCCGGCGATGACCGAGTCGTCAAGCAACGTCGCCATGCCCCACATGTAGTCATGCGCGTCTTGTTCGCCTCTCGTCTTGGCCTTAAACGCCTTCAGCTGGGCAACCAGGTAAATCTCTTGCTGGCCGGCCAAGCGAGGAAAGAGCGGTGATGTGCTGGCTCCGGTCGGGCCGTGACACGATGAGCAGATGGATGCGGCGACCTTTTGTGCCGCTTGATCAGTAGCGGCCGGCTTGTCTTGTGCAAAGGTGACTTCCGCGGCTCCCAGTGCTGAGAAGGCGATGCCGAGGGTTGCGATGATCTTGAAAGTCAGGATATTCATTTGAGCGCCCTCAGAAGGCCACCCACAGATCGAAGAACGCGGTGTTGTTGTCGCGCGGACTTCGCGCCGTCGCACCGTCGTAGCCGCTTTTGCCACCGTTGAATTTGGTGTAACCCGTGTATTGCAGCATCAGCCGGACGTTTTGCAGCGGTAGGTAGTCGAGTTCCAATACATAGCCGCTGCTGTTGGGGCTGCCATTGCCGCTTCCCGTGACTGCACCGCTCGGATAGAGCGTTGCATCGGCAGTGCCTGTGGTGGCAAAGTGACTGACCGTTGCTCCGTATTTATGCTCGAAGTAGTAGGTCGCCTTCACCTGCGACGAGTTGAGCGTGTCCTTCGCGTTCGAAGTCAATGACTGCGCAAAGCTGCTGCGATAGTCCTGCCGCTCCTTGATGTATCGCGCCTGGGCCGTGAAGGTGTGAGGGTTGGAGATGTACTGGTACTGCGCATCGACGCCGCCGTCCGTATATCGATCCGAGCCGCTGCTGGGATTGGTGTTGTCGACATACCGATTCACCCGCAGCCCGAAAGCGCCCACCATGAACGATTGGGCGCCCCACTCCTTGTTGTAGGCGAAGCGAAGATAGGGGTTGTAGCCGCGCAGTCGCGCCACGCCGCCGGGCGTACTGGAGTCCTGACCATGGCGCAAGAACGACAACACGCCGTCCGCCGTGCGATAGTCAGTCAGCTCGCCGTACCAGGTGCGGTCGTAGAAACCGTAAACCCCCACCCCTGCGACCTGTTGTGCCAAGGCGCCTTCGATCTGAGTTCCAGCGCTGGGGCCGACGGCGGTCGGTGACGCTGTGAACGGGAATCCGAACGCCGGCGTGCTGTTCCAGACGTCTTGAACTGTCGGATTGTTGTGGACGGTTAGGCCATAGAGCAGTTTCACGACGTCGGCATTTTCATTGCCTATCCGGCCGACCCAGCGAAGGTCGGTGTTGTCGATGCCACTGTGGCCGACGCTCGTCCCGTCAGTGCTGTAACTGCGCGCGTAGGTGTACTGAACGAAGCCACCCAAATTGTCCGTTGCCTTGCCAGCAAGGAAGATACTGGCCTGATTGAATGCAGGCAAGTTGTTCCTGGCCGTGACCGGGGTACCGGTACCGGTGCCGTCATCGTTGTTCTTGATTGATGTCACGCCGGCCAGCGCCATGCCGGCCAGCGGAATGTTCTGGCGAACGCCGATCGTGTATCCCGAAAGCTTAAACCAGCGACCATAAGGCGTGAGCTCTGGGAAGCTGACGTGACAGGCAACGCAGTTCTGCCCGGTCTGGCGCGCATAGGAGGGAACCGCCAGAGCTGAAGTAGTGGCCAGCGCCGACGCGACGAGCAAAAACAGCCTGAATAACGAGGCACATGACCTGACCATCGCAGCCCTTTCGGAGAAAACCTGGATGCGCGGGACAGATCAACCCATCGCCATCACGGAACACTGGAGCATCACTTGGTTTTGGCATAGGTGTCTGTGCGGCAGCGCACCGATCAGTTCGAGTCGCGTTGACGTCCCTTACTGGCGTGAATCAGCGACCGACCGTGGCCCGCAGCGACTCGGGCACAGACTTTGCATTGACCAAGGCCAGTGCCATTCCAGCTGCTGTCTCCGTCTTAAAAAGCAAAACGGGCCCCAAGGCCCGCGTTTGCTGACTGTGCAAAGGTTCAGGCCTTCTTACGGCGACGCGCAATAAAGCCCAACGCGCTCAGACCGGCGAGCATCAAAGCGTAGGTCTCCGGCTCCGGGACCGCGGCAACCGAGGGCGCCAAAGTGACGTTGAAGTTGTCCTCTAGGATCTTCACTTCACCGGAAGACTGCGGATCGAACAGGAAGCCGTTTCGAAAGCCAAACTCCATGATCCCGGCAGCGAAGCTCGGGTGAGCAGTGCTGTCGACCGCACCGGAGGCCACGTTGATGAGCGAGAAGTCGCCGGCAGTCGCAGAGAGAGTAGCTGTTAGGTAGACGTTTTGATTAGAAGCCAAGGCTACGGCGTCCAAGTAGTAGTTGCCACCCTGGAAAATCAAAAACGACTGGGCGTTTCCGAAGCTGTCCGGCGAGGGTGTGATGTTGACGTTCTTGTCAATAGAGAATGTGACAGTCGAGAGAGCGCCGCTGCTTGCCGGGTTGTAAACGAAGCTGTTGTTGAGATAGAAAACGCTGCCGACCTCGTTTGTTGCTGCAGGCCCGACCGGAACCACGAAGTCCGCCAATATTGCCGAGCCTGGGTTTCCGCCTGCCAGAGCTTGCGAGATCGTCGCGGTCCCGATCTGAAGACTTTTGGTTATGGTGTAGTCAGCAAGATTGAACGTCTGGTCGCTGAAGGTCGCCGCCTCTACCGGTACACCAAGTGACAGGGACAGTCCGGCAATGGCGAGAACTTCAAAGCGCGTCATATCGTCGTTTCCTAGGTTGTAGCTTGCCCGACCTGAACTACCGGGCTCACTTAACGAACGTTGAGGATAGGTGCTCCTCAGGTTTTTGAACCCCCCGCGATTGGGGGGAAAGGCACATGGCCGCAACGATCGACTCCCAGCGCTGGACGGACGGATTTCAGAAGGCCTACGCGGGCCTCTTGCCTCGGCCCGCAAGCGACGATGACCATTGGTACACCTCCGGCCGCGTCGAGGGCAAAGCGCTGCGACTAGAGCATCAGCAGGAATACCCGCTCGCACGTAATCGCCTGGCGCGACGAGCTGGTCAGCGGAGCCCTGAGCAGCCAGACGATCCGCCTCCGCCTGGCCACCCTCATCAGACTGTTCAGTTTTGCGGAGCCAGCTCTCTGTCAGTGTCACGAATACTTCTGGACAACTACGTCAGCTCGACCAGCAACCGGCGTCTGTGGGAACCGCGATGTCACTCAGGCACGGGGAAAGTCATTGAGTGTCACCATTGACTTCGCCTTTTTTCGTTGATGTACTGGTTTCGACTGCCCGTGATGGCCCAGCTCGGGGCGCGCATGATGCAGGCTCGCTGCCAAGCGCCGGCGGCGCGGCGTCACAGCCCGAGCAGCCGGAGTGCCAGTCCGTGCGTCCGCGTGCCAGCATTGGCCAGGTCGTGCAGCACGTTCATGTGATGGCGCCCGGGGACCTCCTCGCAGGCCACGACCACGTCCAGCCCCCAGGCCGTGGCAATGAGGCTGTTCTGGCGCCTGAACTCCTCGCTCTCGTCGGCGCCGACGACGGCGACCACGCGGCCGCGCGGCGCCGGCATCGCCGCCGGGCTGAGGCGGCGTGCGGCGGCGGCGTCGAGTTTCAGGTCGGGTGCAAGAAAGGGCGCGTGGCGCAGCGGCTCGAGGTCGAAGACGCCGGAGACTGCGAGCGCGCCCTTGACCAGATCGGCGGGCAGGTCAGGGGCCACCGCGCGCCAGTCGCTGGCCAGCAGCGTCGCCGCCAGATGGCCGCCTGCCGAGTGGCCGGCGACGACGATGCGCGCCGGGTCGCCGCCGTGCTCCGCGGCATGGCGCCAGACCCACGCCAGCGCCTGCTGCAGCTGCAGGACGATGTGCCCGATGCCAACCTGCGGGCAGAGCGCGTGGTTCGGCAGCACGACCAGGGCGCCGGCGTCGACGAAGGCAGGCGCCACGAACGACTGGTCGCGCTTGTCAAGGGCTCGCCAGTAGCCGCCGTGGACGTAGACCACCACCGGCGCGCCGGGCGCCTTCGGCAGGAAGATGTCGAGGCGCTCGCTCGGGTCCGTGCCGTAGGCGAGGTCGAGCGCGCAGGAGACGCTGGCACGGGCGCGCTGCGAGCGCTCGTCCCATTCGCGCAGGATGGCCAGGTGATCGGGTATGCGGGCGCGGTTGTTGTACTGCGCGTCGTACCACTCCGGCGGCGGGTCGGTGCCGGCCGGTGCGACGCCCTGCAGCGGCAGCGCCGTCACGCTCGGGTTTCTTTCGGCCGCGCCGTCGCCGGCGCTCTGCGCGAGCCCGTCTTCGCCGCTTTCGCGGCGTCGCGATGGGCGGCGTCGATGAGCGCGTCGGCCATCCACAGCGCGATCCTTTCGACCTCGCGGTCGGGCAGGCCCCAGATGTCCTTCAGGATCATGTACGGCTCGATGCCGTAAACGACCGAGAGGGCGCGATGCAGCCGGTCGCGCACGGCTGCCGGCAGCTGCGGCGCCAGCGGCGCCAGCGCGTGCTCGAGGATGCGGATGCGATGGCCGCGCCGATAGGGCTCCTCCTCGAGCAGGCCGGCGCGCTCGAGCGCCCATTGCTCGAGCGCGAGCTGCGCGGCAGCGCGCATCTGCGGCTCGAACTCCTTGAAGCGCGGGAAGGTCTGCAGGAACAGCTCGTGCACGCGCGCCCGGCCGTCGGCCTTGCTGGAGGCGAAGGCACGCACCGGGCCGAGCGACGACTCGACGATCGCGGTGACCAGGGCGCTGCGACTCGGGAAGTAGCGGTAGGTCGTGGCCCGCGAGACCTTGGAGAGCGCCGCCACTTCGGCCACAGAGGGAATGTGGCCGTCCTGCTGGATCAGTGTCATCGCCGTGTCGAGCAGCAGCCGGAACGTCGCCGCCTTGACGCCGCGCTCCGGGGGCAGCGGCGGTTCGCTGAGCTTGTGCTTGAGGCGGACCATGCGGGTTTGTCCTGAGCGGCGACAGGGCAGCCGCGCTTGTGGGGTCGGGAGGCAGAACTCTATGATGCGTCGAGCACGATTTGAGACGCAAGTCCCAAACTGAACCAACAATCTCGCGACGCTCGGGACTTACCCGGGCGACCGCAGGCGACACCGAGACAACGCAATGCGGATTGCCAGCTGGAGCTGGGGGGGCCGACCTCACGTCGGCACGATTTCGGCCGATGGTCGCGAGGCGACGCCGCTGGCCGTCGCCGACGCGGCGCGCGGCGCCCTGCCGCTCATCGAGGCGCTGGCGCGCGGCGAGCCGATGCCGTCGCCGTCGGGGGCGCGGTTACCCGTCGAAGCCGTGCTACTGCGATCGCCGCTGCCGAAACCGCTGCGCGGCATCTTCTGCGTCGGGCGCAACTACCGCGCTCACGCCGCGGAGCTCGCCGACAGCGTCTTTCGCGCCAGCCTGCCAGCGGAAGACCTCTGGCCGATCGTCTTCACCAAGCTCGCCGAATGCGTCGTCGGGCCGCACGACGCCGTGCGCCTGCCCGGCGCAGCGGTCACGACCCAAGTCGACTACGAGAGCGAGCTCGCCGTCGTCATCGGCCGTGGCGGCCGCGACATCCAGCGCTCGCGGGCGATGGACCACGTCTTCGGCTACACGATCGTCAACGACGTCACTGCCCGCGACGTCCAGGTCCGCCACCTGCAGTGGGATCTCGGCAAGGGGTTCGACACCTTCTGCCCGATGGGCCCGTGGATCACTACCGCCGACGAGCTGGATGGTCGCGACACGCGGGTTCGCGGCCGGGTCAACGGCGAGCTGCGCCAAGACGGCCAGACGAAAGACATGATCTTCGACATCGCGACGCTGATCGAGACCTGCTCGCGCGGCATCACGCTGCACCCCGGCGACGTCATCGCCACCGGCACGCCATCGGGCGTCGGCATGGGCTTCAAGCCGCCGAAATGGCTGACCGCCGGCGACGTCGTGAAGATCGAGATCGACGGCATCGGCGCCATCGAGAACCGGTTCGAGTAGGGCCCGCAGGATGACCTTGCACGTGTTCGATCGCGTCGTCGTCGAGGAAGAGGGCGAAGGCGACGCCGTGGTGTGCGTGCACGGGCTCGGCGGCAGCACCAACACCTTCACGCCGCTGATGCCGGCGCTGGCCCGCTATCGCGTGATCCGTGTCGACATGCCCGGCAGTGCCCGATCGCAGCGCGTCGAGGGGCCGCTGACGATCGAGCGATTCGTCGAAACCCTGCTCTCGATCTGCAACCGGCTCGGCGTGACGCGCGCGCACTGGGTCGGTCATTCGCTTGGCACCATCGTCTGCCAGCACCTCGCCGTCCAAGCGCCGAGGCTGGCACGGAGCATCGCCCTGTTCGGGCCGCTGATCGCACCGCCCGAGCCGGCACGCGTGGCCCTCCGCGGCCGTGCGATCAAGGCGCGCAGCGAGGGCGCCGCCGGCATGCAGGAGATCACGCTCGCTCTCCTCAACGGCGCCATCTCGGCCGATACACGGCAGCGCGCGCCGCTCGCCGTCGCCTTCGTGCGCGAGAGCCTGATGCGCCAGGACGGCGACGGCTACGCCCGCACCTGCGAGGCGCTGGCCGAGGCGACCGCCGCGGCGGTCGACCGCATCGAGGCGCCGGTGCTGCTCGTCACCGGCGACGAAGACGTCGTCGCGCCGCCGCAGTCGGTGCGTGCGTTCGCCGAGAAACTGCATTCGGCGAAGAGCACTCGGGTGGTCGTGTTGCCGAAGTGCGGGCACTGGACGCCGATCGAGCGGCCGGAGGAATGCGTGCGGGAGTTGCGCGATTTCGTCGCCGGCCAACGCTGAACGCACGGGTCGCAAGGAGACTGAAATGGCCGATATCCACTACACCAATGTCCGTGTCTTCGACGGCGGCGGCGACGCGCCATTTATGGGCGAAGTCCTCGTTCAAGGCGAACGGATCACGCGCGTTGTCCGCGCCAGCCAGGGCGTGCGCGCTGCGCCGGTCGGCGGAGCCCGCGTCGTCGATGGCGCCGGCGCTTTCCTGATGCCCGGCATGGTCGAGGCGCACACCCATTTCTCGTGGAACGACCAGCCGTCGCTCGACGCTATCCAGCGCATGCCTCCCGAGGAGCACATCCTCTGGTGCGCCGAGGTCGCGAAACGCTACCTCGACATGGGCTGGACGAGCTGCGTCGGCGCCGCCGCTGCCAAGCCGCGGCTCGACGTCGTCATCCGCAACGCCATCAACGACGGCACCATCGTCGGCCCGCGCTATCTCGCCGCCGGCCAGGAGATCACGGTGCCCGGCGGCCTAGGCGACTCGACGCAGCCACATCTGATGCAGTCCGAGTTCGCGTTCGGTGCGGTCGTGAGCGGCAGCGAGGAAATGCGGCGCTGCGTGCGCATGATGGCGAAGTGGGGCGTCGACTCGGTGAAGATCAACCTGTCGGGCGAGTCGATCACCGGCATGCCGAGCGACATGTGCCAGTTCACCGACGCCGAGATCGCCACCTGCGTCGAGGAAGCGAAGTCCTGGGGCAAGCGCGTCGCCGCGCACGCACGGTCGCAAAACGCCATCAAGCGCTGCGTGAAGCACGGCATCGAGGTCATCTACCACGCCAGCTTCACCGACAGCGAGACGCTCGACCTCCTTGAGCAGCACAAGATGGAGCACTTCATCGCTCCCGGCCTGGCCTGGCTCATCAACACCTGCCACCACGCCAGCGAATGGGGCCTGACGCCCGAAGTCACGAAGAAGATGGGCTACCACCGCGAGCTCGAAGCCGCAGTCGAGACCATGAAGGCGCTGCGCAAGCGCAACGTGCGTATCCTGCCCGGCGGCGACTACGGCTTCGCGTGGACGCCGCACGGCACCAACGCGAAAGACCTCGAGTACTTCGTCAAGGTCATCGGCATGAGCACGATGGAAGCGCTGCTCTCGGCCACCGCCTGGGGCGGGCCGATGATGAAAATGGGCAAGTCGATCGGCTACGTACGCGAAGGCTGCTTCGCCGACCTGCTCCTCGTCGACGGCGACCCGCTCGCCGACATCACGATCCTGCAGGACAAGTCGCGCATCCTGTCGGTCATGAAGGGCGGCGAGTTCCATCGCGCGCCCCCTGTTCGCTCGGCGCACGCGACGCGCTGGGCTGCCTGAGGACACACATCATGGACAGCACTCTCTTCACCAACGTCCGCATCCTCGACGGCAGCGGCACCATGCCGTACGCCGGCAGCGTGCTCGTGCAAGGCAACCGCATCCGCACCGTCAGCCGGTCGAGCGCGGCGCTGGCACCGGGCGGTGCGACCGTCATCAACGGCGCCGGCGCCACGCTGATGCCGGGCATGTGCGAGGCCCACACGCACTTCTCGTGGAACGACGCGGCAACGCTGAGTGCGATCCAGACGCTGCCGCTCGAAGAGCACGTGCTCTGGTGCGCCAAGGTCGCCAAGATGTACCTCGACGCCGGCTTCACCTCGTGCGTCGGCGCCGCCTGCGCGAAGCCTCGGCTCGACGTCGTCATCCGCAACGCCATCAATTCCGGCCAGATCCCGGGGCCGCGCTATCTCGCTGCGAGCCAGGAGATCACCGTCGTCGGCGGCCTCGGCGACGAGACCTTGCCGCACCTGCCGTTCCCGGAATTCAGCTTCGGCGTCAACGTCAATTCCGCCGACGAGATGCGAACGGCGGTGCGGCTGTTCCTGAAGTACGGCGTCGATTCGATCAAGCTCAATCTGTCCGGCGACAACTTCACGCCCGACTCGCCGTCGAGCACCACCTGGATGAGCGACGCCGAGGTCGCCGCCGCGATGGACGAGGTGCGCGTTCGGGGCAAGCGCGGCACCGCGCACGCGCGCTCGGCGGCGAGCGTCAAGCAGGCGCTGCGCCACGGCATCGACGTGATCTACCACGCGAGCTACACCGACACCGAGACGCTCGACATGCTCGAGGCGGCGAAGGACCGCGTCTTCGTCGCCCCCGGCATCGCCATCCTGCTGGCGATGCTGCACGAGGCCGAGCCCTGGGGCATCACCAACGCCAAGGCGACCGCGATGGGCTACCAGCACGAGTGGGACGCGGCGCAGGAGTCGCTCAGGGCGATGCACAAGCGCGGCATCCGCATCCTGCCCGGCGGCGACTACGGCTTCGCCTTCACGCCGCACGGTCAGAACGCGCGCGACCTGGAATTCTTCGTCAAGTACCTCGGCTTCACGCCGATGGAAGCGATCCGCTCTGCGACGCTCTACGGCGGCCAGATCATGATGAAGCCGAACGAGCTCGGCGTGCTGAAGGACGGCTTCCTCGCCGACCTCCTGCTCGTCGACGGCGACCCGCTGGCCAACCTCTCCATCCTGCGCGACCCGAAACGGATCCTCGCGGTGATGAAGGACGGCGTCTTCGCGAAGTCGCCCGAGATCGCGGCGCAGCGGCGCTGGGAGCACGCCGCGTGAGCGACCGCCGGGCCGCCCCGAGGTGGCTGCGCCCCCTCGGGGGGACGGCGCGGAACGCGCCTAGGGGGTTTCGTTGATGACTCGCAAGCAGATCGCCCTCTGGCTGCTGTTTGCGGGGCCGGTCGCCGTCTTCTCGGTCTGGGCGATCGCCGACAACGCGCCGCTCTACTTCAAGACGCTGCTCAACGGCCTGACGCTGGCCTCGCTCTATTTCCTCGTCGCGAGCGGCTTCACGCTCGTGTTCGGGCTGATGAGAAACGTCAATCTCGCCCACGGCTCGCTCTACCTGCTCGGCGCCTACGTCGGCTGGGTCGTCGGCGACAGCACCGGATCGTGGCTGCTCGCGGTGGCCGCCGGGTTCTTCTCGGCGGCCGTGGTCGGCCTGCTCATGCAGGTGCTCATCTTTCGCTTCATGGAAGGCCAGGACCTGCGTCAGACGCTGGTGACGATCGGCCTGTCGATCGTCTTCGCCGACCTCATGCTCTGGATCTTCGGCGGCGACATCTACACCTTCGATCCGCCAGTGCTGATCTACGGCTCGACGGTGCTGCCCGTGGTCGAAAAGTTTCCGACCTACCGCCTCGCCGTGCTGGTCGCCGCGGTTGTGATCGGCATCGGCCTGTGGACCTTTCTCGCAAAGACGCGTGTCGGCATGATGATCCGCGCTGGCGTCGACGATCGCGGCATGCTGGCCGCCTCGGGTGTCAACGTGCAGCTGGTCTTCGCCGTGACGTTCGCCATCGGCGCCGGCCTCGCGGGCCTGGCCGGCGTGGTCGGCGGCTCCGCCCTCTCGATCTCGCCCGGGGAGGACACGCGCTATCTGCTGGCATCGCTCGTCGTCGTCATCGTCGGCGGCATGGGCAGTGTCGTCGGCGCCTCGATCGGCGCGCTGCTGATCGGCTTGGCCGAACAGTTCGGCCTCGCCTACGCGCCGACCTACAGCGTCGTCTTCGCCTTCGTGATCATGGTGGTGGCGCTGGCATTCCGGCCGCGCGGGATCATGGGCCGGCCGGCATGAGCGCGTCGCAGTGGCGAAGGGCGATGAACTCGGCGGCGACGGCGGCCGCACCGGCGAAGGCGGGAGCCGCGGTGCGACCCACGCGCGCCGCAGCCGCGGTTGCAGCCGCGCCGGCGGCACCAGCACCGCTCTTGTTCGAGCGCATCGGCGCCGGCGTCAAGCTGCGCCACCTCGTCGTCCTCTCGGCGGTGCTGCTCTATCCGTTCGTGGCCTCACCGTTCTTCACCTATCAGATCGGCGCGCAGTCGCTTGCGCTCGGCCTGATCGCGCTTTCGCTGACCTTTCTCGGCGGCTACGGCGGCATGGTGTCGCTGGCACAGATGACGATCGCCGGTCTGGCCGGTTACCTCGTCGCTATCTTCGGCACAAGCAGCGTGGCGGCGATCAGTCTCGGCTGGCCGTGGTGGCTCGCAGTGGCCTTCGCGCTGATCGGTGCGACGGTGTTCGCGGCCATCGTCGGCTGGCTGTCGGTGCGGACCGAAGGCATCTACACGATCATGATCACGCTGGCGATCGGTGTCGCCTTCTTCTACCTGGCGCAGCAGAACTACACGCTCTTCAACGGCTTCGGGGGCTTCAGCAAGGTGGCAGCGCCAGTGGTGTTCGGCATCGACTTCAAGGAGCCGGTGCCGTTCTATTTCGTCGCGGTGGCGTGTGCGCTGGCCGGTTATTTTCTCGTCAAGCACCTCGTGCGCGCGCCCTTCGGCGTCGCACTCCAGGGCATCCGCGACAACCCGCGACGGATGGACTCGCTGGGCTTTCACGTCACCGCGCATCGCGTCGCCGCGTACGCCGTGGCGGGCCTGCTCGCCGCCGTCGGCGGCGTGCTCTTGGTCTGGTACAACGGCCGCATCTCGCCCGGCACCGCCAACCTCGGCGCCATGATCGCGATCCTCATCGTCGCCGTGCTCGGCGGCATGAAGCACCCGATCGGCGCCTTCATCGGCGCCCTGGTCTACGTGCTGCTGCAGAACTTCGCCATCGACCTGTTCGTTCGAGAGCGCTTCAACCTCGTCATCGGCGGCGTCTTTCTCGCCATCGTCCTGTTTTCCCCCGACGGGCTGCTCGGGCTGTGGGCGATGCTTCGCTCCCGCCTGGCGCCGCCTCAGCCTTCCCACCCCAAGAGGAGACGACCGTGAAATCAACGAAGAACAAACTCTGGCTGCGATCGATCGTGGCCGCCGCCGCCGCCACGTGCCTGCTCGGCTCCGCCGCGGCGCAGGAGGTACTCAAGATCGGCGTGCTCGCCAACCTCGAGGGCCCGTTCGCGGTGCCTGGCCAGGACGGCTACCGCGGCGCCGACATGGCGCTGAAGGAAAAGCACGGTATGGCCGGCGGCAAGAAGATCGAGTTCGTCAAGGTCTCGTCCGACGCCACGCCCGACAAGGCGGTCGCCATGACGCGCAAGGCGGTCGAGCAGGACAAGGTCCAGATCATGATCGGGCCGCTGTCCGGTGACGAGGGCATCGCGGTCAAGAACTACGCCAAGACCAAGCCCGACATCACCTTCATCAACGGCTCGTCGGGCGCCCAGGCGACGACGCTTTCCGATCCGGCTGCCAACTTCTACCGCTTCAATACCGAAGGCGCGCAGTGGATGGTCGGCCTCGGCGAGCAGGCGCTCGCCAAGGGCTACAAGAAGGTCTTCCTCGTCGCCGAGGACTACGGCTTTCCGTACTCGCAGGTGCAGGGCTTCATGGCCAGCTACTGCGCGAAGGGCGGCAAGGTCGTCGACAAGGCCTGGGTGCCGCTCGGCACGAAGGACTACGCCGCGGTGGTCGCGAAGATTCCCAAGGACATCGACGCCGTCGTCGTCGTCCTGGGTGGCGCCGACGCGGTGAACTTCCTCAACCAGTACGAACAGGCCGGTGGCGACAAGCCGATGGTCGGCGGCTCGATCACGGTCGACCAGACGGTGCTGAACTACAAGGGCAAGCGCCGCGAGTCGCTGCTCGGCACGATGTCGGCCGGGCCGATGGCCGACTCGATCGACACCCCAGAGTGGAAGAAGTTCGTGGCCGAATATAAGCACGAGTTTAAGGATGGCTTCCCGAGCCCGTCGCTGTTCGCCTACCTGTACTACATCAACACCCGGGCGGCGCTCGAGGCGCTCGATGCGGTCAAGGGCGATCTGTCGAACGGCCAGAAGGCGTATCGCGCGGCCCTGCAGAGGACCGACTTCAAGGGCCCGGCCGGTGAAGTCAAGATCGACTCCAACCGCAACGGCGTCGGCACGACCTACATCACCGAAGTGACGAAGGCGCCGGACGGCTCGTTCTACAACAAGGTCGTCAAGGTGGTGCCGAACATCTCGCAGACGCTCGGCCTCTCGCAAGCCGAGTTCAAGAAGATGGGCCTGGGCTCGCGCGACGTGCCCGACTGCCGCAAGTAAGGCAGGACCGAAAAGGCGATGGCGTCGATCACGTCGCTTCGCCCGCGCGGCCGCGACAGCGGCGCGCGGGCCGGGCCCGGTGCTTCTCCAGGCAGCTCGCTGCTGTCCGGCGACGCGCTGGTGCTCGACAGCGTGTTGCGCGTCTTCGGCGCGCTGCGCGCCGTCGACGACGTGTCGATCTCGGTGGCGGCGGGGGAGAAGGCGGCGATCCTCGGCTCCAACGGAGCTGGCAAGACGACGCTCTTCAACGCCATCACCGGCGACTTTCCGCCCACCGCCGGGCGGATCCATTTCTTCGGCGAAGACATCACCGCGCTGCCGCCGCACGAGCGCATCAGGAAGGGCCTGCGGCGCACGTACCAGTCTTCGCTGTTGTTCCGCGACCTCACGGTGCGCGACAACCTGTTCCTCGCCGTCCGCGGTGTTGCCAACGGCCGCTTCAGCTTCTGGCGGGCAGGGCGCACCCACGCTTCGACCGTCGCCACCAACGACCTCCTCGACCGTGCCCGCCTCACGCACATCGCCGACACCCGCGTCGCTGACTTGGCTCACGGCCAGCAGCGCCAGCTCGAGATCGGCATGGCGCTGGCCGGCGCACCTCGCCTCATCCTGTTCGACGAGCCGGCCGCGGGCCTGTCGCCCGCCGAGCGACGCGAACTCGTCGCCCTGCTCGCCTCGCTTCCACCGCACATGAGCTACCTGCTGATCGAGCACGACCTCGAGATCGCCATGCGCGCCGCGACGCGCGTCACCGTCATGCACAACGGCCGCGTGCTGAAGAGCGGCACGCCCGACGAGATCGAGAACGACGCCCAGGTGCAGGCGATCTACATGGGCGGCAAGCACTGATGGCCTGGCTCGGCGGCAAGTCGCAAGGCAAGGCAACCGCGCCGGTCCTCGTGGTCGACGGCCTCGACGTGCACTACGGCCGCGCCCACGTCCTGCAGGGCGTGAGCCTGACGCTCGAGCGCGGTGTGCTGGCCATCGTCGGCCGCAACGGCATGGGCAAGACGACGCTCTGCAACGCCGTCACCGGTCTGGTGCCGTCGACCGGCAGCGTCAAGCTCTTCGGCGAAGAGATCCGCGGCATGGCGCCGCACCGGATCACGCAGCGCGGCATCGCCTACGTGCCGCAGGGCCGGCGTGTCTGGCCCTCGCTCAGCGTCGACGAGACGCTGCGTCTGGTGGCGCCGAAGAAGGCCGATGTCGAGCGTGTCTACACGATGTTCCCCCGCCTAGCCGAGCGCAAGAACAACGGCGGCGCCCAGCTTTCAGGCGGCGAGGCGCAGATGCTGGCGATCGGCCGCGCCCTGCTGCTCGAGCCGAAGCTGCTGGTGATGGACGAGCCGACCGAAGGCCTCGCGCCGATGATCGTCGAGCAGGTCGTCGAGGCCTTGCATGGCCTCGCTGCCGAGAGCGAGATCGCCGTGCTGCTGATCGAGCAGAACCTCGGCGTCGCCATCGACGTCGCCGATCGCGTCGGCGTGATGGTCAACGGCCGGATCGCCCACGTGCTGGCGGCGGCGGAACTCGGCGCCGATCGCGGGCTGCAGGAGCGGCTGCTAGGACTGCGCGCCGGCGCTGCAGACGATGAAGTCGATGCGCCGCCCGCGCCCAGCGGCGAGCCGGCACCGACGCAGGTCTTCACCGTGCGCCGCGCCCACGGCGGCGGCGCCCCGTCGCTCGACGACGTCGCGCCGCGCACGGTACGCGGCTTCAACCGCTGGAATGCCGGCGGCACCGCGGGCGAGGTCGCCGACATTTCCAGAGGCGCGGGGATGGCATCGCCTGCCGCGCCGGCGCCGTCACCGTGGGTTTCGCCACCACCGTCGCCGCTGTCGCCGCCGCCGAAACCTCTGGCGACGGGCTCCGGCGCCGGTTCGGCCCAGGTCTTCGACTTCCCCGTCGCCGCCACCAGCGGTCGCGCGGCCTACATCGCGGGCACGTTCGACACCAAAGGGCGAGAGCTGTATTTCCTGCGCCAGTGCCTCGAAAAGCTCGGCCTGCGCGTCGTCACCGTCGACCTCTCGACTTCCGGCAAGCCCTCGACCGCGGCCATCCATCCGCGCGAAGTGGCCCGCCATCACCCGGGCGGCGAGGCGGCCGTCTTCAGCGGCGACCGTGGCAGCGCGGTGACGGCGATGGCCGTCGCATTCGCGCGCTTCGTGCAGACGCGCACCGATCTCGGCGGCCTTCTTTCTGCCGGCGGCTCGGGCGGGACTTCGCTCGCGACCAGTGGCATGCGGGCGCTGCCGATCGGCGTTCCCAAGGTGATGGTCTCGACGATGGCCAGTGGCGACACCCGGCCCTACGTGGGCCCGAGCGACATCTGCATGATGTATTCGGTCACCGACGTGCAGGGCATCCACCGCATCAGCGAGCAGGTTCTGGCCAACGCCGCGCATGCGCTGGCCGGCATGATCGCGCACCCGCCGCAGGTCTCGGCGACCAACAAGCCGGCGCTCGGCCTGACCATGTTCGGCGTGACGACGGCTTGCGTGCAGGGCGTCGCCAAGCAGCTCGAGGACGACTACGACTGCCTGGTTTTCCATGCCACCGGCGTCGGCGGCGAGTCGATGGAAAAGCTCGCCGACTCGGGCCTGCTCGCCGGCGTCATCGACGTCTCGACCACGGAGATAGCCGACGAGATCGGCGGCGGCGTGCTCTCGGCCGGGCCGACGCGGCTCGACGTCTTCGCGCGCCATGCCGTGCCCTACGTCGGCTCCTGCGGCGCCCTCGACATGGTGAACTTCGGCGCCTGGGACACGGTGCCGGAGCGCTTCGCGGCGCGCAAGCTCTACCGCCACAACCCTACCGTGACGCTGATGCGCACGACCGTCGACGACTGCCGCGCCATCGGCGTGTTCCTCGCCGACAAGCTCAACGCCATGACGGGACCGGTGCGATTTCTCCTTCCCGAAGGCGGCATCTCGGCGATCGACAAGCCGGGCCAGCCGTTCCACGACACGGCGGCCGACCGCGTGCTCTTCGAGACAATCGAGGGGCGCTTTCGCGGCGGCCCCGACCGCAAGCTCGTACGCCTGCCGCATCACATCAACGACGAGCCGTTCATCGATGCGCTCGTCGCCGCCTGGCGCGAAATCGCGTCGCGCGCGCCCGCTTCCACGCCCACCCGAACCTATGCCCCGCATCGCTAGACAGCTCCTCCTCGACCGCTTTCGCGCCAAGATCGCCGCCGGCCGGCCGCTGATCGGCGGCGGCGCCGGCACCGGCCTGTCTGCCCGTTGCGAGGAGGCCGGTGGCATCGACCTGATCGTGATCTACAACTCGGGCCGCTACCGCATGGCCGGGCGCGGCTCGCTGGCGGGACTGCTGGCCTACGGCAACGCCAACGAAATCGTCTGTGAGATGGCGCACGAGGTTCTGCCGGTCGTCAAGCACACGCCGGTGGTTGCGGGCGTGAACGGCACTGATCCGTTCATGATCCCCGACCAGTTTCTGCGCCGGCTGATCGACCTCGGCTTTTCGGGCATCCAAAACTTCCCGACCGTCGGGCT